>JBEBBB010000411.1:0-3637 GCA_041158605.1 Pseudomonadota bacterium | reverse complement strand
ATGGACCCATGCCAATCGAGGTGGTCCTGGGTCACGTTCAAAACGGTCGCCACAGTGGGCTCAAACCCACGGACGCCATCGAGCTGAAAACTGGACAGCTCGAGCACCCACACCTGGGGCAAGTTACCGGCGCCGTACCGGGCCTGCAACACATCCAGCAGGTTGGGACCGATGTTTCCAGCCACAGCCACACGCCAACCCGCACGCTCCAAGAGGCGACCGGTGAGTGAGGTCACGGTCGTTTTGCCATTGGTACCGGTGATGGCGATGACCTGTGCAGGTGTGTTACCAGGCACCTGGTTCAGGTGGGCCAAAGCCTGGGCAAACAGGCCCAACTCCCCTACCACCGGCACACCCACTGCTTGGGCTGCGTCCAAAAGGCCTTGCATGGTGGCAGGGGCCAAGCCCGGGCTGCGGCAAACCAATGCCCAAGGCCGGCTTTGAAACAAAGCTTCGTCCATGGCGCTCTGTTGCCACACCACGCCTGGCAAGGTCTCGGCCAATGCCTGGGCATGGGGGGGGTCGGCACGGGTGTCTACCACCAGCACACGGCCCCCGGCCTGGGCGCACCAGCGCGCCATGGCCAAGCCCGAAGCCCCCAGGCCCAGGACCAGGACATCGCGTCCCTGCAGGTGCGGCATGGCGTCGTTCATCGCAGTTTCAGGGTGGACAGGCCCACCAAACACAAGAGCATGGTGATGATCCAGAAACGGACCACCACCTGGGTTTCCCGCCAGCCGGACTTCTCAAAATGGTGGTGCAAGGGGGCCATCTTGAACAGGCGGCGGCCCTCGCCGTAACGGCGGCGGGTGTACTTGAAGTACGACACCTGCAACATCACCGACAAGGCCTCGACCACAAAAATCCCGCCCATCACGGCCAGCACGATCTCTTGCCGCACGATCACCGCTATGGTGCCCAGCGCCCCACCCAAGGCCAAGGCACCCACGTCGCCCATAAACACTTGGGCGGGGTAGGCGTTGAACCACAGGAACGCCAACCCTGCACCGGCCATGGCCGCGCAGAAAATCAACAACTCACCGGCACCGGGGATGTAGGGCAACAACAGGTAACGCGAGAACACGGCGTTGCCAGTCACGTAGGCAAAAATGCCCAGGGCCGACCCCACCATCACCACCGGCATGATGGCCAAACCGTCCAAGCCGTCGGTCAGGTTGACCGCGTTGCTGGAGCCCACGATCACCAGGTAGGTCATCACCACAAAACCGAACACACCCAAGGGGTAACTGACCGCTTTGAAGAACGGCACCCACAAGCCGGCCTGGTCGGGCAGGCTCACCGTGAAGCCCGAGCGCACCCATTGCACAAACAGCTCCAACACCCGCAGGTTGGAGCTTTCGGAGATGCTGAATACCAGGTAGAAGGCCGCCACCAGGCCGATCACCGATTGCCAAAAATACTTCTCCCGCGAGCGCATGCCCTCAGGGTCTTTGTGTACCACCTTGCGCCAGTCGTCCACCCAACCGATGGCGCCAAAACCCAAGGTCACCAACAGCACGATCCACACGAAGCGGTTGCTCCAGTCAAACCACAGCAGCGTGGACAACGCAATGGCAAACAAGATCAACACCCCGCCCATGGTGGGGGTACCACTTTTGCTCATGTGGGCTTGCACCCCATACGACCGGATGGGTTGGCCAATCTTGAGGGCGGTCAAACGCCGGATGAACCACGGGCCTGCGGCCACACCCACCAACAACGCCGTCATGGCGGCCATCACGGCGCGGAACGTCAGGTACTGGAAAACGCGCAGAAAGCCCCACTCGGGGCCCAGCCCTTGCAACCACAGCGCCACACTAGGCAACATCGTTCACCCCTTTGGCCGCCAGGCCTTCAACGGTTTTCACCAAGCGTTCCATCCGCATGAACCGCGAGCCTTTGACCAACACACTGGACACCCCACCCAAAGCGGCCAACACATCGGCCTCCAGGTCGTCGTAGCGGAGGTGGTGGCGCAGATGCACTCCGGCCACTGGGGCCAAGCTGGCACAGGCCTGGGCCATCCAGTCGCCCGTCACCACCACGTGGGCCACACCCACGGATTGCGCGTAGCGCAACACCTCCTGGTGGAAAGCCAAGCCTTGTTCGCCCACCTCACCCATATCGCCCAAGGCCAGCAGGCCTGGGCCAGGCAGACCGGCCACCACATCGATGGCGGCGCGCACGGAGTCGGGGTTGGCGTTGTAACTGTCGTCGACCAAGGTCAACCGGTGGCCCGTGGGCAGAACCAACTGAGTGGCGCGGGACCGCCCCTGCACCGGTGCAAAGCTGGACAAGCCCTGGGCAATGGCACCCAGCCCCAGACCCGCCGCCCAGGCACAAGCTGTGGCGGCCAGCGCGTTGCGCACGTTGTGCCGGCCCGCCACCGCCACGCGTGTCTGAAATGCGCCGGCCGGCGTCTGCACCTGCAAAACCCAGGCATCACCCTCCCAGACAAACGAGGCGGACACATCCGCACCCACAGCGAGATCTTCGTGGAAGGTGACCACCGAACGGCCTGCCGCCAACCCGTGCCACAAACCGGTGTACACATCACCAGCCGGGAAAACCGCCACCCCGTCGGTGGGCAAGGCAGCAAACACCGACGCGTTTTCGCGGGCCACCGCTTCCACCGTGGCCATGAACTCTTGGTGTTCGCGTTGGGCGTTGTTCACCAAGGCGACCGTGGGCTGGGCCATGGCCGCCAAACCTGCGATCTCGCCAGGGTGGTTCATGCCCAACTCGACCACCGCCAAGCGGTGCGTTGAACGCAGGCGCAGCAGGGTCAAGGGGACACCGATGTCGTTGTTGAAGTTGCCCTTGGTGGCCAAGGCCGCCTCACCGGCTGCGGCCTGCAAGATGCTGGCCAGCATCTGCGTGACCGTGGTTTTGCCATTGCTGCCTGTCACGGCGATCAAAGGCAGCGTGTGCATACCGCGCCAACCTTGTGCCAACCGCCCCAAGGCCACCCGGGTATCAGGCACCTCTACGCCAGGCAGGCCAGCCTCCACCAGCCCCCGGTTGGCCACCGCCAAAACGGCACCCTGCTCGCGGGCCTGAGCCAACATGGTGTTGGCGTCAAACCGCTCACCCGACAGGGCCACAAACAGGTCCCCGGGCATCAAAGTTCGGGTGTCGGAATGCACACGCACAACCTGGTCGGCGGCGGCGTCGAGGTCGCCACACACACGTGCGCCAGGGAGACCTCGCAACAAAGCGGGCAAACCGTTCACAAAACCTCCCCTTGGGCGACCCAGCGGGCCTGCAAGGCCAAGCGGGCGTGGTCGAGGTCGGCAAACGGGTGGCGCACACCCGCCACTTCTTGGTAGGGCTCATGGCCTTTGCCAGCCAATAGCACCACATCCCGCTCGCCCGCTGCCGCCACCACCTGTGCGATGGCGGCGGCCCGGTCTGGCACCACCTGCACCTGGTCGGGCTGGGTCAAACCCGCTTGCATCTGAGCCAAGATGGCCATAGGGTCTTCTCGCCGGGGGTTGTCGCTGGTCAACACACACGTGGCCGCCTCGCGCTCCGCCACAGCGGCCATCAGTGGGCGTTTGCTGGGGTCACGGTCCCCCCCGCACCCCACAACACACCACAAGCGCCCGCCCCGCGCCAAAGCCAGTGGTTGCAACGC
>JBEBBB010000410.1:0-17767 GCA_041158605.1 Pseudomonadota bacterium | reverse complement strand
GACTCGGTGGTCAAGATCAAGATGGGGGTGCCCTTGAAATTGGGGTGTTCGCGCAGTTTGCGCGTCAGGCCGATACCGTCCAGGCGGGGCATGTTTTGGTCGGTCAGCACCAGGTCAAAGGTTTGTTTTTGGGCTTTTTCGAAAGCGTCCATGCCATCTACGGCTTCAACGACTTTAAAACCGGCGCCCACCAACGTAA
Organism: Pseudomonadota bacterium; assembly: GCA_041158605.1. Classification (GTDB taxonomy): domain Bacteria; phylum Pseudomonadota; class Gammaproteobacteria; order Burkholderiales; family Burkholderiaceae_C; genus JBEBBB01. Next base: position 17,568 of record JBEBBB010000410.1, on the reverse strand, counting down.
AAGACACCATCTTGCGCATGGAGGCGGAGTCGTCAACGGCGAGTATCGAATGCATGTTGTTACCTTATGGGGAATGCGTGGGTGCGGGGCCGGTTGTCAGAACAGCTCAACAGAGCCGGCATCCATTTCGCTCTGTGTCACGGGGTTGGGGCGTTCCGGCATGTGGGTGACCACCAGGCCAGATTCTTCTTCGTCGGGTTCCATGGCTTGTTCTGCCAGGCGGTAGGCACAACCCCGCAAAACCTTGCCCGTGTGGACCAGCAGTTGGCTGGACATGTCGTGGAACTGCAGTTCGGTGACGGCCAGGTGCAGGGCTTGCCGCACCACGGTCAGTTGATCGTTGTCAGGCAGGCCGTCCAAGGCGAGCATGGCAGCGTTAAAACGGTCGAGTAGGTTGCCCGTGGCGTGGTCCAACAGGCCCTCAAGGCGTTTGAGATCGTTCATGGCGACCAGCAACGAGTCCTGGAGATCGGCGACTGCGTCCAGGCTCATGGGCACCGAGGGCTCGTTGGAGCGGTCGGTGATGGGTTCCACGGTGGTGGTTTCCTCACGTGGCCACCGGCGTCGGTTGTCAGCGTTTTGGGTGCTATGTTCCATGTTGTAGTGGCTGTCCCCTGGTCAGCAATGCGCCATGTGACCAAATAATAAGCGCAGCGGGGCGTCTAAACCAGCTTCTGACCTTGATCGAACGCAAAATGATGCGGAAAAATTCCATAATCAAGGCCAACACCCCGCTTGGCTACCCACACGGCACCCATTTTGGCCACATTGAGCATACTGCACCTTGAAGACAACCCCGCCGACCACGAGTTGGTGGTGCACACGCTGTCCCGCTCTGATTGGGAATGTGAGGTGGTGCTGGTGGACACCCTGGCGGACTTTGAAGCCGCATTGGACCGGCCAGAACCTTATGCCGCGGTGTTGGCGGACTACCATTTGGGTGGGTTCACTGGCCTCGACGCTTGGGCGCTGGTTCGCCAGCGGGGCTTGGAGTGGCCTTTTGTGTTGGTGTCGGGTGCCATCGGTGAGGCCACGGTGGCCGATGCCATGGTCCAGGGTGTGAGCGATTACGTGGACAAAAACCGCTTGGCGCGCCTGCCCATGGTGCTGGAGCGTGCGTTGGCTTTTGTCCAGACCCGCCGATCGGAGCGCGAAGCCAGTTTGGCGTTGGTCGAGTCCAAGCGGCGGTTGGCCGACCTGGCTGAGCACTTGCAGGTGGGGATTGAGCGGGAACGCGCCGACATCGCCCGGGAAATACACGATGACATCGGTGGGTCTTTGGCGGCTGTGAAGCTGGACCTGGCCTGGATAGGCCGGCGGGTGACCGACCCCGAAACCCGGTCGCACGTGGAGGCCGCTTTGGCCATGGCCGAACACGCCCTGGGGGCCAGCCAGCGGATCATGCGGAATTTGAGACCTTCTGTGCTGGACCAAGGGTTGATGCCAGCCATTGAGTGGTTGGCCCAGACCTTTGCCGACCGCACAGGCATACCGGTGGCGGTGCGAGGGGCGGTGGGCACCGGGCGCCTCACCCCAGCGGTCGAGTTGGTGGCCTACCGAACAGCACAAGAGGCGCTGACCAATGTGCTCAAACACGCCCAAGCCACCCAAGTGCGTTTGGACTTGGGGGATACCGAGGGTTTGTTGACCCTGGAGGTGTCGGACAATGGAAAAGGGGCCGGGGCCCAGGACCTTGCCAAGCTGCAGTCATTTGGGTTGTTGGGCCTCAAAGAACGGGCGCAGACGGTGGGCGGTTGGTTGGACGTGGTGACGGCACCTGGTCAAGGCATGGGGCTGGTGTTGTCAGTGCCTTTGGCGGGCTCGGGTGCACCCCACACGGTCAAGGAGTTTGAATGATCAAGGTTGTGTTGTGTGATGACCACGCGGTGGTGCGCCGGGGCATCAAAGACACCCTCCTGGAGGCGACCGATGTCCAGGTGGTGGGTGAGGCCGATAGTTACGCCAGTTTGCGGGAGGTGTTGCGGCGCCAAACCTGTGATGTGCTGCTGTTGGACGTGGACTTGCCAGGGCGCAGTGGGCTGGAGATCCTGGCCACCTTGCAGGAGGAACAGTCGCCCGTGAAGGCCGTGATGGTGTCCATGTACCCTGAAGACCAGTACGCGATCCGGTGTTTGCGGGCTGGGGCGGTGGGGTATCTGAACAAGGCGGGTGACCCCTCTGCGTTGTTGGCTGCTGTGCGCACGGCGGCCCAAGGGCGCAAGTACATCACGCCCGATATCGCTGAGATGTTGGCCAACCACCTGAGCGCGCCTGAAACAGCAGAGTTGCATGCGGCTTTGTCGGAGCGCGAGTTGCAGACCCTGCGCAAAATCGCCTCTGGCAAAAAGCTGTCTCAGATCGCCGAGGAGTTGATGATCAGCCCCAAAACGGTGAGTGTGTACCGTGCCCGCGTGTTGGAGAAGCTGGCCTTGACCAACAACGCCGAGTTGACCGTTTACGCGATACGCCACCAATTGGTTTGATGGTGGTTGGATGGTTTTAACCCCCGATGAACAGATCGGAGATGACCCTCAGCAGTTGGGTCACGGGTTGGTCCAACAAGGGCACGGTGGTCGCAATGCCCACCAAACCCGCCGCCAGTGTCAGGGGGAAACCGATCGCAAAAACGTTCATTTGGGGTGCGATGCGTGAAATGACCCCCAACACCAGGTTCACAAACAGCAGCATACCCACCAGGGGCAAGGCAATCCACAGGCCGTAGGTGAAGATCAGGCCGCCCAGTTCGTGCAGGCGCAGGGTGCGCAAGGCGTCGGTGGCATGCCCACCCACAGGAAACGTCTGAAAGCTGGCGGCCAGGGCCTGGATCAAGAGGAGGTGGCCGTTCATCACCACAAACAGTAACATGGACATGTTGCCAAAAAACCGGCCCACCGCGCTGGCCTGGGAGTTGGTGCTGGGGTCAAAAAAGCCGGCGAAGTTCAAACCCATTTGCAGGCCGATGATTTCGCCAGCCATCTCCACGGCGGCAAACACGATGCGCACCGCCAAGCCGATCGAGGCCCCTATGGCCACCTGCTGCAACACCGCTTCAAAAGCCCCGGGGCTGTTGAACGATGGGGTGGCTTGGTTACCCAAAGCCGGTTGAAGGCACAAGGCGATGAGCAGGGCCAAACCGATGCGCGTGCGGGTGGGCACCGAGCGAGAGGAAAAAATCGGGGCTGTGGAGAAAACCGCCAGCACCCGCAAAAAGGGCCAAAACAAGGGGGTGACCCAAGCCATCAACTGCGCCTCCGAGAAGGTGACGAAGGGCAGGTTCACGGCTCAAGCGGTGAAACTGGGGATGGCCAGCAAGGTCCGGCGTATGAACTCGACCAAGGTGGTCAGCATCCAGGGCCCTGCGATCGCAAAAACGGCCACTGCGGCCAGCAGTTTGGGCACAAACGACAAGGTGGCTTCGTTGATTTGGGTGAGCGCTTGAAAAAGGCTGATCACCAGCCCCACCACCAGCACCGTACCCAAGACCGGTGCTGCGACCATGAGCAAAATGAACAGGGCGTTCTGTCCAAAGTTGAGTACAGCGGAGGCGTCCATGGTGGGCTTGGGTTCTAGGTGGCAAAACTGGCTGCGAGCGACCCGATCAGCAGGTTCCAGCCATCGGCTAGCACGAACAGCATCAGTTTAAAAGGGAGGGCCACCAACACCGGTGAGAGCATCATCATGCCCAGGGACATCAGCACACTGGCCACCACCATATCGATCACCAAAAAGGGAATGAACACCATGAACCCGATTTGGAAAGCGGTTTTGAGTTCGCTGATGACAAAAGCAGGGATCAAGACCCGCATGGGAGCGGTTTCAGCGGTGGTGTTGGCTGGCAGTTTGCCCAATTTGGCAAACAGTTCAAAGTCGGATTGCCGGGTTTGTTTGAGCATGAACTGGCGCATGGGCGCCTCACCCCGCTCCAAGGCTTGTTCGAAGGGAATGGCGTTTTGGGCGTAGGGTTGGTAGGCGTCCTGGTAGACCTTGTCGAGGGTGGGGCCCATCACAAACAGGGTCAGGAACAGTGACAGCCCCACGATCACTTGGTTGGGCGGGGCCGACTGCGTGCCCAAGGCCTGGCGCATCAGCGACAACACGATGACGATGCGCGTGAACGAGGTCATCATCAACAACACGGCCGGCAAAAAGGACAAGGCCGTGAAAAACAGCAGTGTCTGTATGGGCACCGAGTAACTGGTGCCAGCGGCACCTTGCCCAATCAACAGGGGCAGTTGGGCGCCCGTGCCTGCACCTGTGTTTTGGGCCCAAACTTGCAGCGGGCCACACAGCAGCAAACACAACCAGGGAAAGAAGAGCCGGGCCTTCATGTGGGGGCGGGTTTTTGCAGGGCTTGAACCACCTCGGTGTAGGTGGGTTGGGGTGCGGCTTGGCCGACGGGGTGGCTGTAGAGGGTGTTCACTTGCCCGGGCGTGACGCCCAGGGTCAAATGCACAGCGCCTTGAGGGGTGGCCAGCTCCACCACCACCACCCGTTGCTGTGGCCCCACCGCTATTTGGGACACCAACCGCAGCTGGGTACCCCCTTGGGTGTTGCCTGTGACCCGTTTTTTGACCCACTGGACGCCCCATGCCAGCAACACGAGCAGGACCAGCAGCCCCACGGCGGGTGCCAAAGCAAGGGTGGTGTCGGTCATGGTCAGGTGCGGCTGACGCGCCGCAAACGCTCTGAGGGTGTGACGATGTCGGTTAAGCGGATGCCGAACTTTTCGTTCACCACCACCACCTCGCCTTGGGCGATCAGGTAACCGTTGACCAGCACGTCCATGGGCTCACCCGCCAAGGCGTCCAGCTCGACGATAGAACCTTGGGCCAGTTGCAGGATGTATTTGATGGGCACCCGGGTGCGGCCCAACTCCACCGACAGCTGCACCGGGATGTCCAGCACCATGCTGATGTCGTTGTTGCCCGCAGGGGCAGGGGGTGTCGCCCCGTCAAAATGGGGGGCACCACTGGCGAAATCTTGGTTCATCCCGCTGCCGGATTGCTCCTGCAGCGCTTGTGCCCAATCGTCGGCCACGGCGTCTTCGTTGGGGGTGGTTTCATCGGTCATAACTATCTCCGTGCCATGTTTTTTCGGTGCTGCGCAGGGTGCGAACCACTTTCAAGGCGTACTTGCCGTTGTGGGTGCCGTACTCGCACTCCAGTATGGGCACGCCGTCAACCTTGGCTTCAATGATTTTTTCGCGCTCAAGCTCGATGAAGTCACCAACTTTGAGGGCCAGCAGTTGTTCGACGGTGGCATCGCTTGTCGCCAGTTCGGCAACGATGTCGACCTCAGCGGCCTGGATTTCCTGGCTGAGGAGTTTGACCCAGCGCCGGTCCACTTCGATGGCGTCGCCCTGAACGGCCGAATACAGCAGGTCGCGTATGGGCTCCAAGGTGGCGTAGGGGATGCAGATGTGCAGGGAACCGGTCAGGTCGCCAATCTCCAAGGTGAAGCTGGTGCTCACCACAATCTCGCTGGGCGTGGCGATGGTGGCAAACTGGGGTTGCATTTCTGAGCGCTGGTAGGCCAGCTCCAGTGGATACACCCCTTTCCAGGCCTTTTTGTATTCTTCTGAGATCACCTCAACCAAGCGGTTGATCACCCGTTGTTCGGTCGGGGAAAAGTCTCGGCCTTCGATGCGGGTGTGGAACTTGCCATTGCCCCCAAAAAGGCTGTCTATCACCCCAAACAGCAGGGTGGGCTCGCATACCACCAAACCACTGCCCCGGAGTGGGCGTATGGCCACGATGTTGAAGTTGGTGGGAACCACCAACTCGCGCAAAAACATGCTGTATTTTTGCACCTGCACGGTGCCCACAGAAATTTCTGGGCTGCGGCGTATGAAGTTGAACAGGCCGACACGGAGGTTGCGAGCGAAGCGCTCGTTGATGACCTCCATGGTGGGCATGCGCCCTCGAACAATGCGCTCTTGGCTGGAGAGGTCGTAGCTGCGGATGGCCCCGGTGGGTGCCTCTTCTTTGGCGAGTTTCTGGCTTTCGCCCGTCACGCCCTCTAGGAGGGCGTCGATCTCGTCTTGGGACAGAAAGGCTTCGCTCATCGGGGTTCACCAGTGGTCACTGGACGATAAAACTTGAAAACAACACGGCTTCCACCGGGCTGTAGCCTTTTTTGTTCGCGGGCATGTCCGCCCGGTCGCGAATCATCTCTAGGATTTCTTCCGCCAGCTTGTCTTTGCCCTCTGTGACCAGCAGCTCTTCGGAGGTGCGTTTGGACAGTGAGCGCAGGATGTCGTTGCGGATGACGGGCATCAGCTTTTTGACCGCGTCGCCGGTGGGCGCGTCCATGATTTGCAGGGTGATGCCCACTTGGGCAAACCGGCTGCCACCGGGATCGGCCAAGTTGACCACCAGCGCTTCGAGAGGCAAAAATTCAGAGGGTGCCTCAGGTTTTTTGGAGGCTTTGGCCTTGGGGGCTTCTTTGACGGTTTCCTCGGCCCCTTCCTCTTCAGGATGGGGTTTCAAGAACAAGAAGTAAGCGGCCGCACCACCACCCAACAACACCACGACCAACGCTACAACGATGATCAGCAGTTTTTTGCTTTTGGGTTTGGCGGCTTCAGCGCCTTCATTTGCGGGTTTGGCAGCCATGTCTAGAGCCTTTTGGATCGGTGGGGGAGCATGTCCAGCGCGACGGTGCCACGCCTACCGGAATTCTGTCATGGAAATTGTGGCCTACCACCACGCCGCCTAAAGTCCGAATAAAGACCGGTTTGCCCTGCAGATCAGGCGTACACGTCTAGCGCACGGCCGGGGTCTTTGCCCTGCGGGTGTGGCCACGGCTTGGCTGCGGTGGTGTCGTCGTTCTGCCCCTCGACCAGCATGCGCCGTTTGGCGACCATGGCGTTGGTGCCTGGGTCCTCCGAGGGCTGGCGGGTTCCCACCGAGAGGCCAGCAAGCGTTAAACCGTTGTCTTTGAACATGTCGCTGAGCGCGGCTTCTGCCCCCTGCTCGATGGCGGCACGCAGGTTGGCGTCCTCGCTGTGGAAAGACAGGGCCGCTTCGCCTTGGTTCAAGGTGACGTCAATACCCAGTTGGCCGCCGCTCTCGTCCTGCAGGTTCAAGCTGGCTTTTTTGAGGTGGGCTTGTGACCACACCAGCATGTCTGTACCGCTCTGTTGTTGGCCGCCACCGGGTGTGCCACTGTCGGCCCCGGCACCCGCGCCGGTAGAGAGGCCGTCCATGGACAAGTCCGTGCCTCCTGCCGGGTGTTCCGCTACGCCCCCTGTGGTGGGGGTTTTGTCCAGGCGGGTGTCGCGTTCCGAGCGCATCACTGTGGCTGTGGGTTCGGTGCCAACCAGGATTGGCTCCGGTGGCTGCATGTCAGCAGAAGTGCGTGTCCAGAAGGTTTCCATCCGGGCGGGTTGCCGCAAATCCCCTGTGGTTTTGAGGGGGCTGGTGTGGGTGCCTGATGGGAGCAACGTGGCCTGGGGGCTGTCTGCAGCGCCTGCACCGTCTATGACACCTGTGGCGATGGTGTCAGCGGGCAACCCATCGGTGATGGCCGGGCTCGACCCTTGTGGCAGACCCAAGGCGGCGGACGGGTTGCGGTCCACGCCAGAGGTGAGGGCGCTGGTGCGGCCTGCGGTTGACGGGTCTGCAAGGGGCGCTGCAGGCGCTGTGCTGGGTGGAACCAGCCATGCCTGCAGCAGCGCGGTGGGGTCCGGTGTGGTGTCAGGCTCCGCTGTGTCGGGTTGAGCACCGGCCTGGGTGTCGGTTGGGGTTTCAGCCGCATCCGGTGCCACAGCCATCGATTCAGCCCCCTGGAGCAACAAGGCAAACAAGGGGTTGCCGGTACCTGCGTTGCCTGGAGCGGTTTTTCGGTGGGGCGTGGCCGGCGCAGCGCTGCTGCTCTGCTCGGTAGGGCGCAAAGCTGGGGTGTTCATGGTGTGGGGCTCCCAAGGGTGGGGTTGTTTGTCTGGTGGCGCCTGTGCAGGTGAGCGGCCATCTCATCGTTGTTTTTTTGCTCGATGCGGTTTTGGTGGTGCTGCCAATGTTGCTGGCGCTTTTCCTCGTAGCGGCCCAGCCCTGCCAACGACCGCTCGGCCAGCAGCAGCTCGTGTTGTTGGTGGTCGACTTGCAGTTGCAGCCGTTGGACCACCCCTTTTTGGAACTCAACAGCTTGGTCGATGCGGGCCATGAATTGGCGGTGGTGGTACAGGAGCTCTGCCGTCACACCTTGTGCCGCACGTTGGCCCCAACGCGTTTGTGCCTCTGTGGCGTAGTCGCGCAGCTGTTGCCCTTGTTTTTCAGCCTGCTGCCGTTCCTGCAAGGCCCGGGCCAAGGCCACACGCGCATCGTCTCTGCGCAAGGTGGCGACTTCGATCACCCGGTCCAGAGGTTCAGGTTTCTTCATGGGTCATCCCCAAGGCCTGGCCCAAGGCCACCAAACTGTCGGTGAAGCGGGCTTGTTCTTGCATGTCTTGCTGCAAAAACCGTTGCATGGCCGGAAACGCCTGTATGGACAGGTCGGTTTCCGGGTCGCTGCCGGGCACGTAAGCACCCAGCTGGATCAGGTCTCTGGTTTTTTGGTACCGGGCGTACAACTGCCTGTAACGCCGCGCCAACAGGGTGTGGCGTGGGCTGACCACGTTGTGCATGACCCGCGACGCGGAGGCCTCAACGTCGATAGCGGGATAGATCCCGGACTCGGCCAAACTGCGCGACAGGACAATGTGGCCGTCCAATATCGCCCGAGCCGCGTCAGCGATGGGGTCTTGTTGGTCGTCACCCTCGGACAACACGGTGTAAAACGCGGTGATGGAGCCTTTGCCCTCGGCCGCGTTACCGCTGCGTTCCACCAACTGGGGCAACTTGGCAAAACAGCTGGGTGGGTAGCCTTTGGTGGCTGGGGGTTCACCGATGGCCAGGGCGATTTCACGCTGGGCCATGGCGTAGCGGCTCAAAGAATCCATCAACAACAACACGTCTTGGCCGTTGTCCCGAAAATGCTCGGCGATGGCTGTGGCGTAGTTGGCGCCCTGCATGCGCACCAAGGGGGGGGCGTCTGCGGGGGCGGCCACGACCACCGACCTGTGGCGGCCCTCGGGGCCCAGGATGTCCTCGATGAACTCTTTCACCTCGCGGCCCCGTTCGCCGATCAGGCCCACCACAATCACGTCGGCTTGGGTGTACCGGGCCATCATGCCCAGCAACACACTTTTGCCTACCCCTGAGCCCGCGAACAGGCCCAAGCGCTGTCCCCGCCCGACGGTCAACAAGGCGTTGATGGCGCGCACCCCGGTGTCAAGTGGCTGGCGCACGGGCGCCCGGTCCATCGCGTTGATGGGGGTGCGGTCCAAGGCCTGCACGTCGATCCCGTGCAGGGGGCCTTGATGGTCCAAGGGGTGGCCATAAGCGTCCACCACCCGACCCAGCAGACCAGCACCCAAAGGCAAACGCAAAATGCCTTTGTCGTTGGCAACCACGGGGCGTGGGGCTTGCCCCAACCGGGGTACGGGACGGTAAGGGGGCAGGGGGCGCACCCGCGCGCCACTGGCCAGGCCCTGCACATCACCTGCTGGCATCAAAAAGGCTTTGTCACCTGCGAACCCCACCACCTCGGCCAATACCGCGGCCTGGGGGTCGTGCGGGGGCTCGACCATGCATTGGGACCCCACCGGTGCGGTAACCCCGGTGGCCTCCAGCACCAGACCGGCCAGCCGGGTCAGTTTGCCGCTGGTTTCGAGTGGGGTGTGTTGCCCCGCTGCCAAGCGGGCTTGGGTCAACCACTGGGCCCACGTGCTGGATGGGGAGGCATCAGACATCGGCCTGCTCCCCCGGTGCCCAGGGCGCGTTAAGCCCCAGGTTGGCCACCGCACGGGTCCAGCGTTTTTCGATGGTGGCATCGACCCCACCGCTGGCGGTTTCCACCAAGCAACCGCCGGGCGTGATCCGTTCATCACCCAGGTAACGCACGTGGGTGCCCGTGGAATGAGCCCCCAGGGCGGCCTCAACAGTGGGCACATCAGACGGGTGCAACCGCACCACGGTCGGTTGTGCACCTTGGACCACCAGATCCAAGGCCTCTTGGACCACCGCCAGTGTGCTCGGGCCGCGGCTTTGAAGTTCGTGTCGGACCACTTGTCGGGCCAGGTCACAAGCCAGTTCTAACAGCTGGTGCGACAGCTGGTGCTGGACGTGTTGGAGCGAGGTATCCAATTGGGCCAGCAACTGCAACCACCGCTCGCTTTGGGTTTGTTGAAGGTCGCGCAGGGGTTGTTCAAGCTCTGTGCGGGTGGTTTGTGCACCGGCCAAACGCCCATGTTCGAAACCTTCGGCGTAGGCTTGTGTGCGCACTTCTTCAACGGAGGGCTCGGGCGGCGTCGGGGGTGCTGCCTCCGGCTCAGGGGCCGGTGAGGGTGGGGGGGCACCCATGGGCTGGAACTGCCACGCTTCAACCGCTTGCACCTCCTCTTTGGGGATGAAGCGCTGGTAGTGGGTGGTGTTTTTAGACAAAGCCGTCATCGCCACTGCCACCGATCACAATTTGGCCTTCGTCTGACAGGCGCCGCACCACCTTGAGGATGTCTTTTTGCTGGCTCTCCACCTCAGACAGGCGCACAGGGCCGCGTGACTCCAGGTCTTCCCGCAGGCTTTCTGCCGCCCGGCTGGACATGTTGGTGAGGATTTTTTCTTTCAGTTCGGTGCTGGCACCTTTGAGCCCAATCACCAAAGCATCGGACGACACCTCTTTGAGCACCAGCTGTATGGCCTTGTTGTCCAGCTTGAGCAGGTCCTCGAAGGTGAACATTTTGTCCATGATCTTCTGGGCCAGATCGGGGTCTTGTTCGCGGATAGAGTCCACCACACTGGCTTCGAGGGAGGTGCCCAGCATGTTGATGATTTCTGCTGCGGTTTTGATACCACCCAGCGAGCTTTTGCGGATTTTGTCGCCGCCGGCCAGCACCTGGTAAAGCACCTCGTTCAGGTCTTTGAGCGCTGTGGGTTGTATACCCTCCAAGGTGGCAATCCGCAACATCACCTCGTTGCGCATGCGCTCGGTGAAGTGTTTCAGAATGCTGGAGGCTTGCTCCATGTCCAAATGCACCAGGATGGCCGCCAGGATCTGGGGGTGTTCGTTGCGCAGCAGCTCGGCCACCGACAGGGGATCCATCCACTTCAGGCTTTCAATCCCCGATACGTCTCCCCCCTGCAAGATGCGGTCGATCAGCAAAGAGGCTTTGTCGTCTCCCAAGGCACGCCGCAACACCGACCGCACGTAGTTGTCGGTGTCAGACACCAGCAAACTCTGAGACGCGGCCTCGTGGGTGAATTTTTCGATGACTTTGTCGACCTTGTCGCGGGAGACGGCGCGCATGCGGGCTATGGTTTCGCCCAGGCGCTGAACCTCTTTGGGCGACAGGTGTTTAAACACCTCAGCCGCCTCTTCCTCGCCCAGCGACATCAAAAATATCGCGGCGTCTTGGAGCCCATCATCCTGTTCCATGGGGTGTGTTCCCGTCAGGCCGGCGCTGCGTTCCCGGGCGCAGCTTCACCATTGACCCAGCCCTTGATGATATTGGCCACGGCGACCGGGTTTTCTTTGGCCAGTCGTTTGGCGTCTTCCAGGCGCAACATTTCCGCCGTGGGTTCTTCGGACGCGGGTGTTGGCAGCGCGGGGCGCTGGGGTTGTTCGTCGAGGAGGGCGTCCACCTGTTGTGCCTCGCTGGTGGTGTCAACCGCTGCCACGGGAGGTGGCGTCTTCATCATTTTAAGGGCGGGGCGCACCATGCCCAGGAACAACAGGGCACCCAGCAACAGCATCCCCACAGGCCAGGCGAATTCGCGGGCCACATCGCGGGTGTCAGGCTGTTTCCACCAGGGGATATCGGGCCCGTCGTTGCCCACTTGGGTGAAGGCGGCGTTCATGAGGTTGACCGAGTCACCGCGCTCGGTGTTGAACCCTATGGCTTCTCTGACCAAGGCGGTCATTTGCTCCATTTGTTCGGCAGGCAAGGGTGTGGTGGAGGGGTTGCCTTTGGCGTCCTTGCCAGGTCGGTGGTTGATGACCACCGCTGCACTGAGGCGGCGAACCACCCCGCTGGCGTTGCGGGTCACCTTGACGGTTTTGTCGACCTCGTAGTTGATCACCTGCTCTTTGCGGGAGTTGGCAGCGTTGCCCACATTGCCACCGCCGGTGATGCCCACCTGTTGCCCGGGGCCGTTGATGGGAGCGCTTGCAGGGCCAGGGGGTTGGTTGGCCACCGCACCCGGCGTGCCTTGGGCGAGTTGCTCAGAGGCCGCGTTGGTTTCAATCAGCTGTTGGCTGCGCACCGCGCTGGGCTCTGTGCCTTGGTTGGGGCGGTGCTGTTCGCTGGTTTGTTCTGACAAGGAAAAGTCCACATCGGCCGTGACTTGGGCCCGCACATTGCCCCGCCCCACCACGGGTTCCAGCAAATCCATGATGCGTTTGATATGGTTTTGCTCAAGTTGCCTGACAAATTCGAGTTGTTTGGAGTCGATGCCGTTTTCGGTGTCGGCGGTTTGGGACAACAGGGTGCCGTTTTGGTCGACCACACTCACGGCCTTGGGGTCCATTTCGGGCACACTGCTGGCCACCAAATGCACGATGCCTGCCACCTGTGTGCGGTCCAGGTTGCGCCCAGGGTAAAGGTTCAGCAGCACGCTGGCCGATGGCTTCTGCTGTTCACGGAAAAAGCCGTTCTGGTTGGGTAGCGCCAGGTGGATGCGGGCGTCTGCCACCGACGACAACGAGGTGATCGACCGGGTGAGTTCGCCCTCGAGCCCACGTTGGAAACTGAGCCGCTCTTGAAACTGGGTCATGCCCAAGCGGGTGGTGTCCATCTGGTCAAAACCACCCACAGACCCTTTGGGCAGGCCTTGTGAGGCGAGCCGCAGTCTGGTGTCGTGCACCCTGTCGGCCGGAACCAAGATGGCGCCACCACCCTCGGCGTGTTTGTAGGGGATGTTTTGTTGGGACAGTTGCGCGATCACGGCCCCGCCGTCTTTGTCGGACAGGTTGGCGTAAAGCACTTTCCAGTCCGCTTGCCGGCTCATGAAGTAGCCCGCCAACATCACGCCAACCACGGCGAGCAGGCCCAGGCCAAGTGTCCATTTTTTGCCGTTGTCCAGCCTGGCATAACCTTCCAGCAGCGGGTTGGCTGGCTTGGACAGAGGGGTCTCTATGTTGGCGACGGCTGTGTTCATGGTCTTCGGTGTTGAAGCAAGGGGTGTTGCTCGAAGCCCGCTTCAAGCACCCGTGCGACCGATTATGAAAGTGGCCGGTTTGAACTAAAGTGGAAAAAGGTGGGTGATAGACCCTTTATTCCCATTTAAGTTCTGGCAGCCGCAGCCGTAGCATTGGGGCCTTCCACCCAACCTGCCTGGAGCACCCCATGGACATGCGACTCAATGCGGTTAACGCCAGCAGCCCGCTGGCCCTGCGCCAGCTCAAGCCCGCCAGCGCTGCGGGTTCAGAGACACCCAAGGTGCAAGCCGGGCAGGGCCATTTTGGGGATGCGTTCAAGACCGCGTTGCAAAAGGTGAGCGCCGCCCAAAACGAGGCATCGGAGATGCAAACCCAGGTTCAACTGGGCAATCCCAAAGTGAGTTTGGAAGAGACCATGTTGGCCATGCAAAAAGCCCAGATTGGTTTCCAGGCCGCTTTGCATGTGCGCAACCGCATGATGCAGGCCTACACCGACGTGATGAACATGCAGGTCTGAGTCCTGCCCCTGTTCAGTGCAGCTGCACGGGTTTTTGCTGGTGGATCATTTGGCCCAAATCGTCGAGCCAGGGTTCGGCCAAATTGCGGATTTGGGCATCGTGGCGCAGAATGGTCATCATGATCCGGTGTTTTTCAGCCCGTTCTTCGGTTGAAAGCACGAGGCCGTTGGAGCGTTCCCGGAGTTGTTCGATCAACACCGCACAGGCACCCTCCAGGCGCACAACCTCATCCCAATCGTCGGTATGCGCAGCCTGCAACATTTGTGCACTGGTGTTTTCGATGGCTTTGTAGTAATCGAGCAGGTTGGATGTCATATCAGGCTCCCACCAGGGCGTAGGCGTTGGTGATGTGGCTTTTGGCCGCCAGGTTGCCGTTGCCGGTGGCGTTGTAGACGGCGGATGTGGAGCCGTCCGAAGTGGCATTGGGGGTTTGACGTGGCGCCTCTGAGCCCGGTCGTATTTGTTGCCAAGCCTCGGCGATGGGGCGTATCAGGTCGGCCACCGCCGCGAGCTTCAGCGCGTCGTTGTGCAGGTTCGCGGTGGTGATTTGGAGCACGGCGTAGTCGTAGAGAGCGTCCAGGTTGGCGGCCAGTTCACCGCCGTTCTCCAGGTCCAGGCTGGTGCGCAGGCCGTCTTGCAGAATGCGAACGGCTTTGTTCAGGTGTTTGACCTTGGCGTTGACATCCCGGTCATTGATGGCGCCTTGGGCCGCTGACAGGCTTTCCAGGACCGCCTCAAACATCAGGGTGGCCAGTTGGTGCTGATCGTGTTTGTGGGCCCGGGTTTCGATGCCTATGTTGCGGTAGGCAGAGGCTGCGCGAAGGCGAGGAGGGTTCATGGTCGGCATCCCGGGTCAAGTGCGTGTCTTGAGGTTTATATCGGCCGAATCACCGTTAACTTGACGCCGCAGTGTACCCCCGGTGCGGCAAACAAAGGGGTAAAAACCCCTCTATTAACCGGTGGACTTGTTCCAGGTGGTGACCTGTTGCGTCACGTAATTGCTCAGGGCAGTGAGGCTGGCCAGTTGGCCATCCAAGGCGCTGTAACGGCGGTTCAGCGCGGCCTCTACCCGCGCAGCCTTTTCGTTGACACGGGTTTGTTCTTTGGAGTTCAGTGTCAGCGAGCGTTTTAAGGCGTCGTCTTTGCTCTTGAACAGGCCATCGGCGTTCAGCAAGCCGTCGGCATAGGCCTTGATTTTGAGGGCTATGCCATTGGTAGCGGGGTTGCTGTTGTCCCGGCGGAACAGGTCTTTCAAGGCTTCGGGTTGTTGCAACGCTGCCGTCAATTTGGTGCTGTTGACAACCAGCTCACCCCCCAAGGCTTGGCTGACGCCGATGTCTGCCAGCCGGCCCAAAGGGGTGCCGGCTGTGCTGGATTGCAGCATGCTGCGCAGGGTGTTTTGCATCCCTACCGCAAAACTGTCGGCCTGTAGCAAACCCGCGGTTTTGGTGCCAGCGTCGTATTTGGTGGCCTCTGCCAGGTAGGTGTTCAGGTTGTTGTAGGCGGTGACAAAACCGTCCAAAGCCGTCTGGAAGGCACTGGTATCTGGCGCGACCGTGATTTCAGAAGTGGCGCCCGAGGCGGTGCCGTCTTTGAGTGTGATGCTCACACCCGACACAATGTTGGTGAAGGTGTTGCTCGCTGAAGTCACCGCAATGCTGTTGTTCACCGTGACTTCGGCGTTTTCACCGTACTGGGTCACCGTGCCCGCATTGACCAGCCTTGAGAGCCCGGCCGGGTCGGCGTTGTCCCCGTCGTTGTCGGTCACGGAGAGCTGAAAACCCTGCGCTTGCCCTGTGGCTTTGGAGCGCAGCAACAGCCGCTCACCTGTGCCATCGTTGAGCACGGTGGCACTGACGGTCGCGTTGGCGCCGTTGATTTTGCTGGCGACGTCACTGAGGGTGTCGTCTGCATCTATGGTGACCGTGACGGGGGCGCCCGAGCCTGGGGTGAAGGTGCCAGGGGGCTCGCCGTAATCACCCACTTGTATGCTGACCGTACCGGCGCCTATGGCTGCGCCAGCGGGGGAGATGGAGGCCGACGCGTAACTTTGGGCTTTGGCCAATTGGTTGACCGTGACACTGAAGCTGTTGGCCGCCGTACCACCGACCGCAGACACGGTCACGGCATTGGTGTTGGATGAACTGGCCGTGGTGGCGTTCCAGGTGGTCAGGCTGCTGAGAGCGCTGGCTGCCGAAGAGAGGCTGGACACCAGCGATTTCACCTCGCCGTACGCGGAGATTTTGGTTTGGACCGTGGCCGCCGTGATTTGCAGCTGCTGCAAGGGCCGTTTTTCCAGTTCGACCAGCTGCGAAACGATGGATTTCACATCCAGCTGACTGCCGATGCCGGGTGACGAGATGGTGGCCATAACTGACTCCGTAGGGCTTGGACAACGCGGTGCGTTGACTAACCATTAAACCCAAAAAAGCGGTAACAGGATAGCCCCGTTACCGCTTTTGAATCGAGGGGGAAAAGGCTTCTTTTACCCCCCAATTCAGGTGTTACCGCAGGAGGGCCAGCACGCCTTGGGGCAGCTGGTTGGCCTGCGCCACCATCGCGGTGCCGGCCTGTTGCAGGATCTGGGCGCGGGACAGGTTGGCCGTTTCAGATGCAAAGTCAGCGTCCAAGATGCGGCTGCGGGAGGCCGACAGGTTTTCGGTCGATACCTGCAGGTTGGCGATGGCGTTTTCAAAGCGGGCTTGCAAAGCGCCCAGTTTGGCGCGTTCGCCACTAATGAAGGCCAGGGCCGAGTCCACGGTTTTCATGGCGTCGGTGGCTTTGTTGAAGGTGGTGATGTCCAGCTCAGACACCTTTTTCAGCGTCGAGGCGGTGGCGCCGGTGGCACCCAAAGCGGTGGTGGTGGTGGCGGTGACACCGTAGGATTTTTCAGAATCTAGGGTCAGGTAACCACCGGTCACCACACTTTCTGCCGCCGTGTCAGCGGTTAGGGTGCGGGCGGTACCCACCAGGTTCAGGGCGCCTGCGGTGTCCACCGTCATTTTCTGAACGCTGGCGTTGCCGGCGTTGCTGCTGGCGGTGTCACCCACCAGAATGTTGTTGCCGGTGGTGTTGGTCAACACGATGCCGGTTTGGGCTTCGTTCAACTGGGCGGTGATGCCAGTTTTGGAGGACTTTTCGTTGATGGCGGCCACTGCGGCCGACAAACCATCGGCCCCGCTGGTGGCAGACACCGAGAACGACACCGTTTCGGCGGTGGAGTTGTCGGAACGCAAGGTCAGCGAGTAGGCGCCCGCTGCGGCAAAACTCACCTGAGCGGTGGTCCGGGCTGTGGCGGTCACACCCGTGCTGGCGGTTTTGGCGTTGATGGCGTCTGCGGTCACCTTGGTGGAGTCGTTGGCCGCCACCGTCAGGTTGGCAGCGCCCAAGGCGCCGTTGATGGCCAAGGTGCCAGCAGCCACACCGTTGGTGCCAAAAGCCGATGCGTTGGTGGTGGCCGCTTGCGCGTCAGCGCCAGTACCGGCGATCTGGTTGTTGCCGTAGACGGTGGTGCGCAGGTTGGCTGTCGCGGCCACAATGGTCTGGTTGGCGTTGGCACCCACTTGGAACTGGGCGGTGCCAAAGGTGCCGTCCAGCAGTTTTTTGCCGTTGAATTCTGCGGTTTGGGAGATGCGGTCCAGTTCGGCGACCAGCTGGCTCACCTCTTGGTTCAGGGCTTGGCGGTCACCGGCGCTGTTGGAGGCGTTGGCCGACTGCACCGCCAGTTCGCGGATACGCTGGAGAATGTCGCTGGAGGCCTTGAGCGCACCTTCCGTGGTCTGCGACAACGAGATACCGTCGTTGGCGTTCCGGGCGGCTTGGTTCAAACCCCGGATTTGGCTGGTGAAGCGCTCCG
>JBEBBB010000409.1:0-4320 GCA_041158605.1 Pseudomonadota bacterium | reverse complement strand
ACCTGCGCCGCGCTCATCAGCACCGCCCGCGAAGCGTCAAACGCCTCACCGCCGTTGGCCAGGCCCTGGGTGTTGAAGGGTGTGGGGTTGCGCCACTGGGCTTGCACCCAGGCGCGGGGGTCCCCGCCCAAAGCCGACAGGCTGGTTTCGCCCCACCCAAACCGGTGGGCCGCGATGGCCGCTGCTTGCATGCGTTCGCTCCTGTGCGCAGTGGTGTGTGCCCCTTGAACCCGCTGGGGCCCGTGCTCTTACGCGGCGGTGTGTAACAACCTGTTGCCAGCGGGGTTGACGCCCGCGTAGCGTAACACCCGACCTGTTGGGGCGGTTCAAGGGGCACAACAACCGCGTGGGTTGTTGGCAACCACCAGGAGCTTTTGATGACCAAAACCTTTTGCACCGCCGCGATCGCCGCACTGGCTTTTTTCAACACCACGGGTGTGTGGGCCCAAACGGGCCCGGCCACCCCTGGCGGCGACCGCGTTGACAACCGCCAGGAGCGGCAGGTGGACCGCATACAAGACGGAGCGGCGGACGGCAGCCTGACCCGGCGGGAAACACGCCACCTGGCCCACCAGCAAGCCAAGACCCAAAAAATGGAACACCGTGCCGAAGCCGATGGGCAAGTGACCCGACGCGAAGCCTTGCGCCTGGAGCACCGCCAAGACCGCAACAACCGGGCCATCGCCCGCGCGCGGCACGACCGCCAAGAACGGCCCTGAGGCTGACAGGCCCAGCGCTCAGGCGGCCGGCAACACCTGCCGCAACACCCGGGCGCCCAAAGCGGTGCCGTGGACCGACAAATGGGCCCCCAGCTGCACCACCTGCAACAGCTCGGTGGTTTGGGCGCCCTGCTCCAAAGCCACCTGGGCGAGTTGGCGAACAGCCGCTGGGTTGAACGCGGTGAAACAGGCGTGCAAGGCCAACTGGACCAGGGTTCGTTCCAGGGGGCTCAAGCCCCCACTGGCCCCGCCTTTTTCAACAAAGTCCAGCAACACCGCCACGTAGGCGGGGTCCCAGAGCGCCAAACCTTCCAGGGCGAGCGCGTGGCTGGGGGCCAGTTGCTGGATGCGGGCCCCCAAGGCGGCCGTCTGTACATCGGTACGGGCATCCGTCTGGGACTGCGGCGGCCGGTGGCCATGGGCGGCAGCGAGCTCGGCCACGATGTTGGTGGCCAAACCCACGTGCGCAGCCCCCTGCAAGGCCACCAGTTGCAGCACGTCCAACACGTCAGCCACCGACGCGCCGACTTCAAAGGCTTTTTTCAGGTGGGTGTGCAAGCCGGGCTCGAACAGGTGGCTGGACGACGCGTCCAGGGCCACGTACACCAACTCCACCATGCGGGGCGACAGCGGACCGGTGCGGGCCGGGTGGCCAGCGTACCGCGCGTATTGTTCGACAAACCCTGGAGCGGCCTCCAACATGGTGTCCACCCAAGGGCGCCAGTAGCCGCGTTCGGCCACAAAAAAGGCTTTGATCGCCGCCCGGCGGTCGTCAAGCGGCGGTGTGTCGGCGCTCATGTGGCGTCACCGGTGGTGGGGGTTTGGCAGACCAGGGTCTGGCCGGTCAGGTACTGCGCGGTGGCCCCAGCCACGTAACGCACCAAGGGGTGCAGGTGCGCAGCCGCCACTGGCGCCCCCGCGGGCCACTCCAGCGCGTTGATGCGCAGGGCGCGACCACCCCACTCGCAAGCCAGTGTGGACACGAGCATGCGGGCAGCCGCCCGGTCACCCGCCGCCTGCCAGGGCCCGGTGTCTGTAGACGCGCTGGGCCACAACAAGGTCAGGCTGGCCTGTTGGGTGTGTTGTGCCGCGAACCGCGCAGCGGCCGCGTGCACGGCGGCCAACAGGCCGCCCGGTGGGGCCGACCAGACCGACAGGTCCAAAACCGCAGGGTACCCCGCACGCCCAGTGGTGGCTGGCCCGGAGGCCGGCGCCACCCCGAGCCAAGGCGTTGGGTCACCCCCCACCACGGACCAGGCCATGGGCGTGTCCCACGGCAAGGGGGCCAAGGGACAGGGGGGCAAAGGTTGGCTGCCGCCATAAATGGAAGAGCCCCCGTTCACCGCCAGCACCTGCCCCCGCAAAGGTGCCGCACCCGTGCTGGCCAGGAACCACAAGGCGTGGGCCATCTCGGCGGGCACCGCCATGCGCCCCAAGGGGATTTTGGCCACAGCGTTCTGGGGGTTGAGCCGGCCGGCCTGGATCAGGCTGTCCACCAGGTCGGTGCGGACAAAGCCCGGCGCCAACACCGTGGGGCACCAGTGGGGTTGCGCCAGGGCCAGGGCTTGGGTCTGCGCGATCAACCCCGCTTTGCTGGGGCTGTACGCCCCGCGCCAAGGGATGGCGTGCAGGCCCGCGCCCGATGACACGTTGACCACCCGCGCCCCCGGCCGCAAAGCCGGTGTGCAGGCCGTCACCACCGCCGCGGGTGCGGCCAAGTTCAGTGCCAACAAGCGGGCCAGCTGCTGGGGTGTCTGGTCGGCCAAAGGGGTGTTGGAGGTGTCGGACATGCCAGCGTTGTTGATGACCGCGTCCAAGGCGGGCAAGCCCTGCCCCAAAGCCGCCACCTGGTCGGGGTCGGTCAGGTCGACGGTGCGCGCGATGTGGGGCCCCGCAGCTGGCACCGGCAGATCGGCCTGCACGGCCGCCAGCGCCTGGCCATTGTGGTCGACCAGCACACAACGCCACCCCTGGTGGGCGAACAAACGGGCGGTGTCACGGCCGATGCCAGACCCCGCGCCGGTGATCAGAACGGTGGGCATGGGGCGGTGTCAGATGTTGGTGAAGGTGATGCCACCGTCCACCACCAAGGCCTGGGCCGTCATGAAACTGGCCTCGTCGCTGGCCAGGAAACAGATGCTGCGCGCGATGTCGGCGACGGTGCCCAGGCGGCCCATGGGTGTGCGTGCGATGCGGTTGGCGTCGCGCTCCGCATTGCGGTTGCGCTGCGTGCCTTCCGTGGGCACCGCCGACGGGCAAACGGCGTTCACCCGGATGCGGCGTGGCCCCAGCTCTGCGGCCGCCGCCCGCGTGATGCCCAAAATACCGGCCTTGATGCCCGAGTAAGCCACCGAATCGGCGGCCGACCGGAGGGCGGCCACCGAGGCCACATTGACGATGGCGCCGCCCCGTTCGGGGTCCATGACCGCCACCGCCTCCTGCAGGCTCCAGATCACGGCTTTGAACCCCACGTCGAGCATGCGGTCCACGGTCTCGGGCTGGATGTCGGGTATGGACTGGTAACGCACCCAGGCGGCGTTGTTCACCAGGATGTCAAAACGCTGGCCCTGGTCGTGGGTGCGCCGAATGGCGTCGCGCATGCCCTCGCGCGTGGCGATGTTTTGCACCACGGCAAACGCCTGGCCCCCTCGGGCGCGGATGGCCTCGACCACGGGCAGGACCAACTCCTCTTTCAGGTCGTTGACAGCCACGGTAGCGCCCCGGGCGGCCATCTGCATGGCGGTTTCACGGCCGATACCGGCACCGGCACCGGTGATCAGGGCCACGCGGCCGAGCAAATCTGGGTTCATGGGGGCTCCTGGTTTCAAACGGACTCAACAAACGCACGGCCGGTGGCTTGTGCCAAAGCACCGGCGCCAAAGGCCGCATCGAACTTGCGCACCTCACGCAAGGCGTGGTGCAAAGGCAATTCCCAGGTGAAGCCCATGCCACCGTGCAGGTGCAAGGCCTTTTCCAGGACAAAAGCGGTCTGGGCCAAGGTGTGCACCAGCACCGGTTGCGCGTCGCGTTGGGCCCCAAACTCATCGGGCTGCAACACACGCAAGATGCTGGCTTTGATGGCCTCTTGCTGCAGGCGCATGCGGGCCAACAGGTGGCGCACCGCCTGTTTGGCCGACAAAGGCCGGCCGAACTGCACCCGTGTGGACAGGTGGGTCGCGGTGGCGGCCAAGGCGCCCTCGGCCGCCCCATGGGCCCACGACGCCACCAGCACCTGGGCGTCGCGGTGCAGGGCGGCAAACGCCTCCGTGCCCAAACGGGCCAGCACAGTGGGTTCGGTCAACGCCAGCCACGCTTGGGGGTGGTCGGGGTCGAGCGCGGGGTCGGCGTGCACCACCACGCCGGCCTTGTCAATCAAGGCCGCGCCGCCATGGCCATCGGCCACCAACACCCAATCCACCTCGGCGGCAAAACGGGCGTGGCCCACCCAGCCCTCGGCCAAGGTGCCTTGCAAAGCCCAGGTGGCGGTTTTGTCCCCGGCGACCAAAGCGGCGGCAAGGGGGTGGTCTCCCAGGGCTTTGGCCACGAGCAGGGTTTCCCAAAGCGGCCAGGGCAGGCGCTGGCGACCGGCCTCGGCGACCAG
>JBEBBB010000408.1:0-2823 GCA_041158605.1 Pseudomonadota bacterium | reverse complement strand
GGCCGCCCAAGCCATCGCCCGCCAGCTGCGCTTGCGCAACCTGGGGGGCATCATCATCGTGGACTTCATCGACATGGTCCGTGAAGACCACCGCGAGGCCGTGTTGGGCGAGTTCCGCAAGCAGCTGGCGCGCGACCGGGTCAAAACCATGACCGGTGCGTTTTCGCAGCTGGGTCTGGTCGAGATGACGCGCAAACGCACCCGCGAGTCTTTGGCGCAGATGGTCAGTGAAAGTTGCGAGGCCTGTGCGGGCAAGGGCCGCGTCAAAACCGCGCGCAGCGTGTGTTACGACATCTTGCGCGAGATCCTGCGCGAGGCCCGAGCCTTCAACCCCCGCGAGTTCCGCGTGGTGGCCTCACCCAAGGTGATCGAGCTGTTCTTGGACGAAGAAAGCCAGCACCTGGCGGGTTTGAGCGACTTCATACGCAAACCCATCTCGCTGCAAAGCGAGGCGTCCATGACCCAAGAGCAGTACGACATAGTTCTGCTCTGACAGGGTTTCAGCCCGCCTCGGCGGTGTTGGTTGGGTTGGACTGTGCGTGCAAACGGGCGTACAGCCCATTCTGGGCCAGCAGGTCTTGGTGGCTGCCTTGTTCCACCAAGCGCCCCTGGGCCATCACCACCACCCGGTCGGCGTGTTCGATGGTGGACAGGCGGTGGGCAATGACCAGGGTGGTGCGGCCTGCCATCAAGCGTGTCAGGGCCTCTTGCACCAGCCGTTCGGACTCGTTGTCCAGCGCCGATGTGGCCTCGTCCAGCACCAGCACCGGCGCGTTTTTGTAAACGGCCCGGGCGATGGCCAGGCGCTGGCGCTGCCCACCCGACAACTCGGTCGCGTTGTGGCCCAAGCGGCTGTGTATGCCTTGCGGCAGTTGGTCCAACAGGCCCACCAGGTTGGCCGACGCCAGGGCGGCCAGGACACGCGCCTCATCGGGCTCTTCCCCCAAGGCCACGTTGTGCGCCAGGGTGTCGTTGAGCATCACCACCTCTTGGCTCACCACGGCAAACTGCCGCCGCAGGCTGTCCAGGTTCCACTGGGGCAGGGGGGTGCCGTCCAGCAACACCTCGCCGCTGTCCACCTCCACAAACCGCGGCAGCAGGTTGGCCAGCGTGGTTTTACCGGAGCCAGAAGGCCCCACCAAAGCCACCACCTCCCCCGGGCGGATGTCCAGCCTCATTCGATCCAGGGCGGCTTGCTCTTTGCCGGCGTAGCGCACCGTGACGCCGTTCAGGGTGATGTGTCCCTGTGCACGGTTCGCGGTGTGCGTGCCCTGGGTTTGTTCGGGGGTGTGGTCCACCAGGTCCAACCCGCGCTCCAAAGCCGCCAAACCCCGGGTGATGGGGCCAGCCACGTCGGCCAGGTGGCGAATGGGTGTGACCAGCATCAGCATGGCGGTGACAAAGCCCACAAAGCCACCCACTGTGGTGGCATTGCCTGCGCTTTGCCACAAAGCCACTGATACCACCGCAGACAAAGCGGCAGCAGCGAGCAATTGGGTCATGGGGGTCATGGCCGCGTGGGCGATGGTGGACTTCATGGCCAGCCGCCGCAGGTTTTGGTTCAGGGCGTCAAACCGACGTGCCTGTTGGGCTTGGGCGCCGTGCAAGCGCACCATGCGGTGTGCCAGCACGTTTTCTTCGACCACGTAGGCCAGGTCATCTGTGGCTTGTTGGCTCAAACGTGTCAATTTGTAAAGCCGCTTGGACAAACCCTTGATCACCAAAGCCAGTGCGGGGAACAGCGCCAGGACGATCAAGGTGAGCTGCCAGTTCAGGTACAGCAAATAACCCAACAACGCCACAAGTGTCAGGCTGTCTTTGCCCAACGACAAAAGGGCCACGACCAACACCTGAGAACCGTTCTGCGCTTCGTACACCACGGTGTTGGACAACTTGCTCGACGTTTGTTCTGCAAACAGCGCCATGCGGGCGTTGCTGAGGCGGCTGAACATCGCCCGGCGCAGGGCCAACATGCCCAGACTGGCTGTGTACGTCAAGGCGTATTGGGCGATAAAACTGCCCACACCCCGCAGCGCAAAAACCCCCATCAGCGATGCCGGCACCATCCACAATGGCAGACCTGACTGCACAAAACCTTGGTCCAGCAGGCCTTTGAGCAGGGCCGGGATCATGGGTTCGGTGACGGCGCTCATCAAGGTGCCCACCAAGGCCAGCACCATACCCCGTTTGGCGGTACCAAAATAGGGCCACAAGCGGCGCAAACGCTGCCACACAGTGGCCGAAGGTGGTTGGGGGATCGCGGTGGTCTGGTCAGGGTTCACAACAACGGCACAATTTGTCACGGCTTGAAACGCGGGTCCGGTATTATCGGGCGCTTGCCTGAAAAGCACAGAACATGACGACCGTGACCGATTCCACCCCCCCATCCCTCACCTGTGGCCGCCGCAGCTGGATCAAAGCCGCAGTGGCCACTGCGGCCTTGGCACAGGCCGGCGCCACGTGGGCACAGTTCCGCGTGGAGGTGGCTGGTGTGGGGCTGAAACAGATCCCTTTTGCCATTGCTCCCTTCAAAGGCTCGGACAGCAGCGCCCAGAACGTGAGCGCTATCGTGCGCGCTGACCTGGAACGCAGTGGTTTGTTCCGTGGTGCCGACCCTTTGCCGGGTGCGCTTGACGAAAACGCCCGCCCAGACCTGGGCCCCTGGCGCGACAAAGCGGTGGACGCCCTGCTCACGGGCAGCGTGACGCGTTTGGCCGATGGCCGGCTCGACGTGCGTTTCCGGCTGTGGGATGTGGTTCGCGCCCAAGACTTGGGCGGTATGAGTTTCCCGGTGCCCATGGCCGATTTGCGCTTGGCGGCGCA
>JBEBBB010000407.1:0-3127 GCA_041158605.1 Pseudomonadota bacterium | reverse complement strand
TTCCCCGACAGCCCGGGTGGTGAAATTGGTAGACGCGCCGGATTCAAAATCCGGTTCCGAAAGGAGTGTCGGTTCGAGTCCGACCCTGGGCACCACACACCACATCAACACCTTGTGTTGATGGCAAAAGCCAGCAGCGATGCTGGCTTTTTTGTTTTGGGATTCATACCGCAACCATCTCATACCGTGCGACACCGCCCAATCGGCGGAATGGATTTGTCTTTTAAAAGACCTGCCGCTGCCGACGGTGCGCAGCATCTTGAAGCAAGCGGGTTTGTGAAAGGAAAAGCCATGCTGTACCCCGTTTATGTGCATGTGGGCAATGACAAAGAAGCCCATGGTGTGAGCTTCCCGGACTTCCCCGGCTGCTTTTCCGCGGCTGACGAATGGAGCGACCTACCTGCCGCCATCCAAGAGGCGGTGGAAGCCCACTTCCATGGCGAGCCTGAAGCCGTGCCGCAGCCCACGCCTTTGGAGCAACTGACCAACCACCCGGACTACCAAGGCGGTGTATGGATGCTGGCCGATGTGGACTTGAGCCGGATCGAAACCAAGCCTGTGCGCCTGAATATCAGTCTGCCGTCTAACCTGGTGCAGCAAATCGATCAATGGGCCACCAGCCACCACATGACGCGTTCGGGCTTTCTGGCCATGGCGGCAAAGCAGGTGATGCACACTTGATCTGTGGCCGGTGGGAACGCATCACAAAACCCCGGCACCCGCTCACCCCCGCAACCCCTCCTCCACCGTGGGGTAACGCAACACCAAACCCAACTCCCGCTTCAGCCGCTGGTTGTGCAGGCGGCGGGATTCGCTCATGAAACTCAACAGCACCAAAGGCAACTGGCCTTGGGCGTCGGCGCGGGCCAAACGTGGGGGGCGGGGCAAGTGGTACAGGTCGGCGGCCAGGTCGAAGTAGTCGCCCATGCGCAAGTCGGTGTCATCCACCACGTTCACCACCCGCTGGGGGCGCCCCCGCCACAGGGCCCGCGCGCAGGCCCGGGCCAGGTCGTCGGCGTGGATGTGGTTGGTGTAAACGTCGTCGGCCCGCTCTAGCACCGGTGTGCCCTTGAGCAAACGCTCGCGCGGCGTGCCCCCCGGGCGGTTGGGCGCGTAGATACCAGGGATGCGCAGCACCGTGGTCGACACCCCCATGGCGCGGCCCCACCAACGCAAACGCCCTTCGGCGTCCGCCCGCCGGGCGGCGCGGGCGGTGGTGGGGTTGACCGTGCGGGTTTCGGTCACCCACGCGCCCCCGCAATCGCCGTACACCCCCGTGGTCGAGCCGTACACCACCGCCTGGGGCCGGCCACGGCGGGACAAAGCGGCCAACAACGCGCGGGTGCGGGGGTCTTGGTGCAGGTGGGCCAGGTTCTCCGATGGCGGTGGGGCCAGGTGCAGCACCCGGTGGGCCACACCCGCCAGGCGCTGCAACGACGCGGGCTGGTCCAGGTTGCCCAACAAGGGCTGGATGCCGGCCGCCCGCAGGGCGGCCACGCGGTCGGGGCTGGAGGTGAGGGCCAACACCCGTGGCCCCCGCGACACCTGCGAAGGGTTGGCCCCCAACACCGCAGCGGCGCGGGTGCCCACATCGCCACACCCCACCACCAACACCCGCGTGCGGCGAAACCGCGCGGGCCTTGCGCCCAGAAAACCCATGGCCAGATCCAGATTTGCGAAAATACCGGGTTGCCGTCGGCTCGCCGACACACCAACCCACCAGAACGCCCAAGTATGACATTCCAGATCACCGTCGAACCCAGCGGCCGCGGCTTCACCGCCAACCCGGACGAAAGCCTGCTGGCCGCCGGCATTCGACAAGGCATAGGCCTGCCCTACGGCTGCAAAGACGGAGCCTGCGGGTCTTGCAAATGCAAAAAACTCAGCGGCACCGTGGTGCACGGTACCCACCAAAGCAAGGCCCTGAGCGCCGAAGAAGAGGCACAGGGTTACGTGTTGACCTGCTGTGGGGTGGCCACCAGCGATGTGGTGCTCGAGTCGCGCCAGGTCACCGAAGCCGGCGCCTTCCCTATCAAAAAAATGCCCGCCCGCGTGAACGGGTTGCACAAAGCCTCCGACGACGTGATGGTGCTGCGCCTGCAACTGCCCGCCGCAGACACCTTCCAGTACCACGCGGGCCAGTACATCGAGTTCATCTTGCGCGACGGCTCGCGCCGCAGCTACTCCATGGCCAACGCCCCCCACACCCAGGCCGAACAGCCGGGCCTGGAACTGCACATCCGCCACATGCCTGGCGGCAAGTTCACCGACCACGTGTTCGGTGCCATGAAAGACAAAGACATCCAGCGCATCGAAGGGCCCTACGGCAGCTTCTTCCTGCGCGAGGACAGCGACAAACCCATCGTGCTGCTGGCCTCGGGCACGGGCTTCGCCCCCATCAAAGCCTTGATCGAACACATGCGGCACAAGGGCATCACCCGCCCCACCACCCTGTACTGGGGTGGCCGCCGCCCGGCCGACCTGTACCAGCACCAGTGGGTGATAGAGCAGTGCGCCACCCTGCCCCACCTGCGGTACGTGCCGGTGGTTTCGGACGCTTTGCCCGAAGACGGCTGGACAGGCCGCACGGGGTTTGTGCACCGGGCCGTGCTGGAGGACACCCCCGACCTGTCCGGCCACCAGGTGTACGCTTGTGGGGCGCCCATTGTGGTGGACTCGGCCCGCACCGATTACGCGACGGCCGGCTTGCCCGATGACGCGTTTTTTGCCGACTCGTTCACATCCGAAAAAGACAAAGCCACCCCCAGCACCTGAGGAGCCCTGCCATGCAACGCCGCCACATCACCCGCGCCATCGCCACCTTGGGCGCCGCCAGCGCCCTGGCCCCTTGGGGGGCCTGGGCACAGGCCAAAACCACCCGGATCATCGTGCCCTTTGCGGCCGGTGGCCCTATAGATGTGACGGCACGGGTGCTGGCCGAACAGGTGCGCGACCAGCTTGGTGGCCCGGTGATCGTGGAGAACCGCCCCGGCGCAGGTGGCAACATTGGCATGGAAGCCACCGCCAAAGCCGCTCCCGATGGCCTGACCCTGGGCATCGCCACCACCGCCTCACACGGGATCAACCCCTGGCTGTTCAGCAAGTTGCCCTACGACCCGGTCAACGG
>JBEBBB010000406.1:0-10076 GCA_041158605.1 Pseudomonadota bacterium | reverse complement strand
TCGGCGTTGGCCAGGTTGCTGGCGATCACCTGTTGGCGCTCCGCGCGCAGCTGCAAGGCGTTTGAAAAAAACGCCATTCGTTGGGTCAGCTGGTCAAACATGGAACACCCCGCAGGTTTTGGTTGTGTACGGGCTTGATTGTCAAAAACTTGAGGCCAGGTTATGCCCCAAAAAGAGGGGCATCTACCCCACTCTTTCGGGCTTAACCCCGGCCATACCCCCCTACAGTTAACCGACCCAATTGGCCCGCCCCCAGGAGGTACACATGCCCACCCACCGGTCACCCACACGCACCAACATCTGGCACGCCACTGGCTGGTGGCTGTGGTTCCTGGTGATGGTCGCCGCCTTGGCCGCGCAGGCGGTTTATGCCAACGAACCGCCGCCCACGGCACCCTGGACCCGCCAAGCCGAAGACTGGATCCACGCCCAGTTGGCCGGCGCAGACGGCCCCCAAGGCGCTGGGGTGTTGCGACCCGAGGTGGTGATCGGGACCCTGGACAGCCGTTTGAAACTGGCACCGTGCGCCCGTGTGGAGCCTTACATGCCCACCCGCACCCAGCTGTGGGGCCGCACCCGCATTGGGCTGAAATGTGTAGAGGGCCCGGTGGCCTGGAACGTGTTTCTGCCGATCACGGTCAAGGCTTGGGGGCCTGCCTGGCAAATCAGGCGCCCCGTCACATCCGGCACCGCCCTGACGGCGGCTGACGTGGAACCCACCGAGGTCGACTGGGCCTTGTCGCCCACCCCGGTGCTGGCACGCGAGTCCGACTGGCTGGGTCGAGAAGCCACACGGCCTTTGTTGCCTGGGCAAGTGCTCCGGCAGGCCATGGTCCGTGCACCCCAGGCGTTTGCTGCGGGGGACCAGATCAAAGTGGTTTTGACCGGTGGCGGGTTTCAGCTGTCAGCGAGCGGTCAGGCACTGACACACGGTGTGGCAGGCCAAGACGCACGCATACGGCTGCAGGGCGGCAAGGTCGTCACAGGAACGGTACAAGACGATCAAACGGTGTTGATCAACCTGTGAAAACCGCCAGTTGTGGGCAGAACCCCACACCAGAACCACATCCCGCACCAGAAAAATCTAAAAAAAGGTTAAAGTCCGCTCACGAAGGGTCGATATTCCTCCCAAGAAGCCCGTCTATAGGGCACGGAGAGCCCCATGAAAATCAACAACCTGCCAGAAAAGCCCGTCAGCGCCACGACCGTGGGGCCTGCCAAGCCCCTGGGCAGGTCTGTGTCCGCCGAAACGCCTGCGGTCTCCAATGAAGGGGTGGCCGTCAAGCTGTCGCCGGTGACCCAAACCATGACCAATGGGGTGGCCCGGTCTGGCACCGATGTGTTCGACGCTGAAAAAGTCCAGGCCATGCGGACCGCTATCGAAAACGGCTCTTTTTCGGTCAATGCAGACGCCATTGCCGACAAGCTGTTGTCCAACGCCCGTGACATGCTGAGCGTGGCTGCTGCCAACTGAACCCACACCTCCATTGACCGTTCAGCCACCCGACCCCTGGCAACCTTGGCGCCTCCACCTCCAGGTACTTGAACAAGCCATGGTCGAGGCGCAGCAGGCGTTTGAGGCCAACACCCAACAACCCGACCACGCTGACCGTTTGGTAACGGCCTTGAGCCCACTGGGGTCTTTGCTGGCCGCCCCACCCCACATCCCCCCTGGGGCAAACGCACCGGCCGATGTGCGGGCAGCGTTGTCCCGGCTGGGCGCCCTGTTGGGACAACTGCGCCAACACCTGCTCCGTTTGGACGCCCGCAACCAACGGGCCTTGTCTGTCTTGTTCCCTGCGGAACAACTCCAGACCTACGCCAAATTGGGGGGGCGCACCGTTTTTGGGTCTGGCCCCGGGCGCTCCAGCGGGTTGGCGCACCTCAAAGCCTAAGCCCCTTCAGGGGCTGGGCGCTCAGTGTTCGCGCAACCGGGCGCGCAACCGGGCAATCGACTGGCTGTGCAACTGGCAAACCCGTGACTCGGTCACGCCGAGCACGGCGGCGATTTCCTTGAGATTCATGTCGTGTTCGTAGTACATGCTCATGACATGTTGCTCGCGCTCGGGAAGCTTGTTGATGGCCCCCACCAAAGCCGTGCGCATGCGCTGATCACCCAACATGGCCTGCGGGTCGGCTTGTGCGTCGGTGGGCAGGTAGCGGTCGAGAAAATGATCCTCGTCGTCGCCACGCCCAGCCATGTCCTCTAGGTAGACCAATTGGGTACCCCGCACCTTGGCAAGGGCCTGTTGGTAGTCGGCCAGGCTCATGCCCATCTCTTCTGCAATTTCAGATTCTTTGGGCACCCGGTGCAGGCGCTGTTCCAAGCGCTGCACAGCGTGCTCAATGTCTTTTTGCATCTTGCGGGAGCCGCGGGACATCCAGTCGCTGTCGCGCAACTCATCCAGCATGGCACCCCGGATGCGTTGGCTGGCAAAGGTCTCGAACTGCACACCTTGTGAGGGCTCGTAACGGGCCAACGCCTCGGTCAGACCGATCATACCCACCTGGATGAGGTCATCAACCTCGACACTGGCCGGCAATTTGGCCATCATGTGGTGGGCCAGCTTGTGCACCAGCCCACTGTATTTGCGCAGTTGGGCGTCTCGATCAAGCGTGCCTTTGGCGGTGTACATCTGCTGCTCCAAGCGGCTGATCCTGGCGAGGCATGCGTAAAGTTGAGCGTGTTGGAGGTTCCATGCGAACGGCGGCCGAGTCCATGACCAGCGCGCTGTCCAGCACCTTGAGCATACAGGTTTCCTGGGGGGAAAGCCGGGTGTCCTTGCTGTGGTTCTCATGATACTCCAGTGGCCAAACCGATACGCTGGTGTCCAACCTGTGCTCACAGGCTTCACGCAATACATGGGCAGCCCTGGCCAGGGCCCTGGCCTGCTCGGGATCCCCCATGGGCACCACCACCGGCTCCAATTCACCCACTTGGACCAACACCTTGACCGTGTTGTAGGCCTGCACCACCGCGCGCCGGTCTGCCCCCATGGCCACCAGGGGGCGGGCAGCACTGTCAGCCAACAGCACCGCCAAGGCCTCCATAGGGGCGTGCAACACCACCACAGCGCCCTGCGGTATGCCCCGCAACCACCGCTGCAAAACCGCCACATGGCCACTGGATGCGGCCCGGGTGTCCAAGCCCCGCAAGCTGTCAACCACCTCCACCGGGTGACCCTGGGAGGACAACGCCTGTTCCAACTGCCAGACCAACTCCAATGACAAGGTACTGCCCTCGGAGGCTGCAACCGGTATCACACGGGTGCGGGGCTGGAGATCCCAGCCTTGCAAACCATAGGCTTGGTCAAAATAGGGGGCAAACATGGTGGTCTCCAAACGAACAGGGATCGCGTTCAGGCTTCCAACTTGAAGGGGCCGGGTTGCGCGCCAGGTGCAAAAAACAAACCCAACTCGCTGGACTGGGGGTCGTAGGCCGATTTACCGGCACTTGCCATCGACATCCGAACCAGCGCACGGGCTTCGGGTCGCTGCCAGTCCTCGGGCACGCGCTGGCCGGTGCTGACACCTTTCAACACCAGTTGGTGGCGAATCAGGGCGTCCACAGCGGGGCCCAACTTGGCAGCCTCGTCCAGCTTGGACAGCACCGCACCGTACAGGTCGGCGTCTTTGTAAGCGGTCAGGACGTCATCCAAGGTGTCCCCATGGCTGCCAGCGTTGAGCACCAAGAGTTTTTTGATTTTGGGTGATGCCAGCAACTCCAGCATCTCTTGCATGCGGGGGTCTTTTTGGCCCATACCTGCTGTGTCGATGATGACCATGCGTTTGTTGGCCAACAGGTTCAACAGGTCTTGCAAAGCGGCCCTGTCGTGCGCCAAATGGGCGACCACACCCAGCATGCGGCCATAGGTGCGCAGTTGCTCGTAGGCCGCAATGCGGTAGGTGTCGAGGGTGATCAGCCCGACGCTGTTGGCGCCGTAAGCCTTGACACACTGGGCAGCCAGTTTGGCTGCAGCGGTGGTTTTACCCACACCTGTGGGACCCACCAGGGCGAACACGCCACCTTCGTCACACATCAAGCTGGCATCGGTGGCGGTTTTGAGGTTGCGGGTCAAGACCTCTTGGGTCCACCGAAAGGCGTCGGCTGCAGGCAACTCGGCGGGCAGGTGCTCCATCACGGCACGGGTTACCGTGGGGGAATAACCCGCCCGGATCAGCTTGAGCATCAAGTTGGTCTGGATAGGGCTTTGGCGGGTGTTGCCCAACCATGCGAGGGTGTTGAACCGTTCCTCGATCATGGCCTTCAGGCCCGCCAGCTCGCTGGCCATCTGGGCCACCTGCTGCGCCTCGCCTTTGGTGGTGGGCGCCGCTTTGCTGGGCTGCGGTGCGAGGGGCGCTGGCGCCACCACCGGTTTGGCGGCGGCGGCGCGGGCAAAAGGCAACTGGATGTTGGCGTCTGGGCTCACCGTGTCTTTGCGGGGACGGGGGGCATCCGACAACAAAGGAGCGGCCACGGGGGCTGCGCCCTGCAAGGCCTCGCGCCGTTTGCGCAACATGCGTTCACGGACATAGTCCTGAAACGACAGGGTGCTCATGGCCATGGTTTCGGTGTCTTCTGCCACGGTGCTGTCGCGGCTCAGGCGGCTGGCGGGCAGCTGGCGATCGGCGCGGTCTTGCAAGCGGACCGAAGGGCGCTGGACGGTCGGTGCCGCGGTGGTGGTTCCGCTGGCCAATGTCGACAGGTTTTCTTCGGCGGTGGCCAACACCTCAAACCCATGCTCTGTGGTCCGGCTGGACAAAATCACGGCCGAATCGCCGATGGCCTCGCGGGCTTGGGCCATGGCCTCGCGCGAGGTGGCAGCCAGGAATCGTTGGACGTTCATGCGGGTTCTCCAAGAATGGGACCGATGCGGATCAGGTGTGTTTCAGGTATTTCGCTGTGGGCCAACACCTGCAAGCGCGGCGCGGCGCGGCGCAACAGGCGGGCCATCGCGTTGCGGATGGCGTCGGGCACCAGCAGGCAAGCAGGCACGCCCGCTTCCTCTTGGCGGTTGGCCACGGTGGCCGCCGATTTGGTCAACATATCGGCCACACCGGGGTCCAAGGCGGACATGCCATTGCCACCGAGAGCCTGGGTGAGCAAGCGCTCCAACCCCGGTTCGATGGCAATCACTTCCAGCTCTTTGACTGGGCCATAAATCTGCTGAACGATGGCAGGGGCCAAGGATTGGCGGGCACGCCGTGCCAACTCGACAGGGTCTTGGGTCTGTGCAGCGTTTTCAGCCAGGGATTCGATGATGGTGCGGATGTCGCGGATGTTCACCTGCTCCTCCAGCAGGAGTTGCAACACTTTCTGGAACACGCCGATGGGCACCATCTTGGGTACAACTTCCTCGATCAATTTGGGCGCCAGTTTGGTCACGTGGTCCACCAGTTCCTGGGTCTCGGTCCGGCTGAGCAATTTGCTGGCGTGCATTTGCATCAAGTGTGACAAATGGGTGGCCAACACAGTCTCCGAATCAACCACGGTGTAACCGGCCATTTGTGCGGTTTCACGCTGCCGATCGTCCACCCAGTTGGCCGGCAGGCCAAACGCCGGATCGGTGGTGGCCGTACCGATCAAAGGGGTTTTGACATGGCCCGGGTTGATGGCCAAATACTGGCCCGGGAACACCTCGCCCTCACCCACCACCACGCCCCGCAAAGTGATGCGGTAGGCACTGGGTCGCAGCTCCAGGTTGTCGCGCACGTGAACAGCCGGGGGCAGAAAACCCACCTCTTGGGCAAACTTTTTGCGAACACCTTTGATGCGCGTCAACAGGTCGCCTTGCCGGGTTTTGTCGACCAGCGGGATCAAGCGGTAACCCAACTCCAGGCCCAACAGATCAACGGGTTGCAAATCGTCCCAAGTGGCCTCGGCGTCTGCGGGAGGGCCTGCGGCAGCCTGCTGCTCGGCGGGGTCGGCCGGGGCAGGTTTTTGGTGTTCCTGGTGGACCCAATAAGCAAGGCCCCCCACCAAGCCCGCGAACCCCAGGAAAAACAAGTGGGGCATGCCGGGCACCACACCCAGCAAGCCCAGCACCGCCGCTGTGACGCCCAAAACCTTGGGCGAATCGAACATTTGTTGCACCACCTGGTCACCCAGGTCTTCCTCTTTGCCCACGCGAGAGACCACCATCGCGGCCGCCACCGAGATCAACAAACCAGGTACTTGGGCCACCAAGGCGTCGCCCACGGCCAAGGTGATGTAACTGTCGGCCGCGGCGCCTGCGGACAAACCATGCTGCAACATGCCAATGGCAAAGCCACCCACGATGTTGATCAACAGGATCAAGATGCCGGCAACAGCGTCACCTCTCACAAACTTGGACGCACCGTCCATAGAGCCAAAAAAATCGGCCTCCTCACCCACCTCTGCCCGACGGCGTTTGGCCTCTTTTTCATCGATCAAGCCGGCGTTCAAATCGGCATCAATGGCCATTTGTTTGCCCGGCATGGCGTCCAGGGTGAAACGGGCGCCGACCTCAGCAATCCGCTCAGCGCCCTTGGTGATCACCACAAAATTGATCACCACCAAGATCACAAACACGATCAAACCGACCGCAAAGTTGCCGCCTATCAAAAAGGTGCCAAACGCTTCAATCACCGCACCTGCCGCACCCGGGCCACTGTGCCCATCCATCAACACCACACGGGTGGATGCCACGTTCAAAGACAAGCGAAGCAAAGTCGTCAAAAGCAGCACGGTGGGAAATACCGCGAAGTCCAAGGCCCTTTTCATGTAAGCGGCCACCATCATGACCATCAGCGCCACACCGATGTTCAAGGTGAAAAAGGTGTCCAGCATCCATGCCGGCAAAGGCAGCACCAGCATGGACAAAATCAACATCACCATGGCGGGCGCCGCGAGTGCGGACAAATGCCCACGCCGCCCCATCAACCAAGCCTGCATTTGGGTGAGAGTGGTGTTCATGCCATAGCTCCTGGGGTTGGCTGCGGGGTTACACGGCCATGGTGGGGGTCCAGCTCCACAGGGACCTCTGGTTGCGGGGGCTGCCCGGGCATGGGCCCTTCACCCCGCATGGCGGCACGCAACTGGTACACATAGGCCAGCACCTGTGCAACAGCCGTGAACAATGCAGCGGGCACCTGCTCGTCGATCTCGGTGTGGGCGTAAAGGGCACGTGCCAGCATGGGTGCTTGCAGCACCGGTACGCTGGCGTTTTGGGCCATGTCACGGATGCGCATGGCAACCAAATCGGTGCCTTTGGCCAACACCACGGGAGCCGCCATCGTTTTGTCGTCGTATTTCAGCGCCACCGCGTAGTGGGTGGGGTTCATCACCACCAGATCGGCACGGGGCACAGCGGCCACGCTGTTGGCCTGGGCCAACTCGCGTGCGCGCTGGCGCATGCGGCCCTTGAGCTGTGGGTTGCCGTCCGAGTCCTTGTGCTCTTGTTTGACCTCTTGGAAGGACATGCGCAAACGGTGGCGGTGCAGGTATTGCTGCAACGGCACGTCAATGGCCGCGACCAAGGCCACCACCCCCAACAGGGCCATCACACCCGATGTGAACCACGCGCCCAACTGGCTGATGGCCGCCTCCAAGGGGCGCAACAACAGGGAACCCAATGCCACCAGGTGCGAGGCCACAAACCACCAACCGACCACGGCCAGCAAAGCGGTGATAACGGTCAGCTTGAGCACCTCAAAAAACTGCTGCCTCGAAAACAAACGCGAGAACCCACTGAGCAAGCCGATCTTGCTCAATTGCGGCATCAGAGGTTGCGTGCTCCATGCCACGGAACCCGCAGCAAATGACGACAACACCACCACCAGCGCCACCACCGCCCCCAGAGGCAGGAAAAAAACCAGCCCGGCGCCCGTCCCATCCACCAGCGCTTTCAACAACAACACCTCCTGCTGGACGCTGAGGCGGTCAAAGGTCAAAAACGCGCGCAGGGTTTGTCGCAAATGGTCGTAGCCCCAGGGCACCATCACCGACAACGACACCAAACCA
Organism: Pseudomonadota bacterium; assembly: GCA_041158605.1. Lineage (GTDB taxonomy): Bacteria > Pseudomonadota > Gammaproteobacteria > Burkholderiales > Burkholderiaceae_C > JBEBBB01. The sequence goes on along the minus strand of JBEBBB010000406.1, from coordinate 2,092 downwards.
CCGCCCAACACGGCCAAGTGGGTCAAATCGCGCGATCGGGGAACCTGCCCTTCTTCCCGGGCTTTCTGCAGGCGCCGTGGTGTGGCGGGCAGATTGCGGTCTTGGGTAGAGGCGTCCATGGGTGGTCAACAGTGGGTTGACCCCATTGTCCGCCGCCGCCACCACGGGCTAAAGCGCGATAAAGCGCCCTAAAACCCCGCTGTTCTGAAAAAACGAAGGGGGTTAAAAACCCAGGCTGGCCAACAGGTCATCCACCTGGGCCTGGTTGGTGACCACATCGGTGCGGCCTTCGGGGTCGACCACAGGTCCCGACAAGGCCTCGGTGGGCGTAGGGCCCGCAGGTGCAGCGGGTTTGGCCGCATCGACAGACGCATGCTGCGGCGCCGCTTGCAACAGCAGCTGTAACAACTGCTCCTCAATGGTGGCCGCCAAAGTCACCACCCGTTTGATCACTTGGCCCGTCAGGTCGTGGAAGTCCTGGGCCATCATGATCTCAGTCAGGTGGTGGTCGGTCCGTTGGGCGCTTTGTTGGATTTTTTCCGACCAATCCGACAACTCTGGCATGGCCCATTTGAGACCGGGTACTTGGCTCAGGGTATGGGTCAGCTGTTTGCTTTGGTTGATCACCTGTTCTTGTTCGGCTTTGGCCTCGTCCACACGGTTCAACACTTTTTCGGCCGCCTCACCGGTCAAACGGGCGATGTATTGCAAGCGGCTGCGGGCGTCGGGCAGTTCCTCGACAGCGCCTTTGATCACAGGTGTGTAACCCAACTCGTTGAGCGCATCGTGCAACTGGCGGGTGATCTCGCCAAGCCGCTGGTACATCTCCGCGGGTTTGTCGCTACCGGCCCCAAGGTCCTCGCTCATCGTGCTCCCCCCTTTATTGGATGCCCATTTTTTTGAAAATATTGGCCAGCTTGTCTTCGAGGGTCGCTTTGGTGAAGGGTTTCACGATGTAGCCTGCAGCCCCCCCCTGGGCGGCCGCAATGATGTCTTCTTTGCGGGCCTCGGCCGTGACCATGAGAACGGGCAGGTGTTTGAGTTTTTCGTCGGCTTTGATCTGCCCCAACAACTCAAACCCGTTCATATTGGGCATGTTGATGTCGCTCACCACAAAGTCAAAGCGCCCATTGCGCAGTTTGTGCAAAGCTGCCACACCATCTTCTGCTTCGTCGGCATCGGCGTGGCCGATTTCTTTGAGCAGGTTGCGGACTATGCGCCGCATGGTGGAGAAATCGTCAACTATCAGGAATCGCAAATCGGCCATGGAAAACTCCGGGGGGAGAGGGCTCTAAGTGTAGTGCGGAACACGCGGGGTTGGAGGATATCAAGGTTTGGCTGGTGGCAGCGGCAACTTGATGGGGCTGGGCAGGGTCAGTTCTTTGGGCAACTCGGCTGGCATCTCGGTGATGGGCTTGGCCTCAAAGGGTTGGTTCAAGCGCTCCTCGGCCTCTTTGGTCATCACAATGATGCTGATGCGCCGGTTGATGGGGTCGTTGGGCTTTTCGGGCAAAAAGGGGTGGCTGGCCGCCATACCCAACACCCTGACCAGCTTTTCTTCGCGCAAGCCTGCCAACACCAGTTCGCGGCGGGAGGCGTTGGCCCGGTCGGCGGACAACTCCCAGTTGCTGTAACCCTTGTCCCCGCTGCCATACGGCGTGGCGTCGGTGTGTCCCGCCAGGGCCACCCGGTTGTCCACATCCACCAACGAAGCACCGATTTCGCGGAGGATATCGCGCATGTAAGGCTTGACCAAGGCGCTGCCGCTGTCAAACATCGGGCGGTTCTGGTCGTCAACGATCTGGATGTGCAAGCCGTCCATCACGGCGTTCAACCGGATCTGGCTTTTGTACTCGTTGAGTTTGGGGTTGTTGTTGATGAGGTTTTCAATTTTGGACTTCAGGTTTTCAAGCCGCGCCTGGTCTTGGCGCGCCTGCACCTCTTTGGCAACAGCGGCGCCCATTTCGCGTTTTTTGACATCGGATTCGCCACGGGCGTCTTGTCCAGAGGACTTGGTGAGGTCGTCTCCCCCACCTGGCAACACGCTGTTGCTGGCCCCGCTACCCGGCCCGCCAAACATGGCCACTTTGAG
>JBEBBB010000405.1:0-11047 GCA_041158605.1 Pseudomonadota bacterium | reverse complement strand
ACCACGGGCAAGCTGTAACCGCCCCGTAACCGGTTTCCACCATAATGTGAAACCCAATTACAAGTTTCACGTAACCCCAGCCGGAGACACCCCATGGCCCAACGCGCCACCAAAATTGTTGCCACCCTTGGCCCCGCCTCGAGCGACCCCGCTTTGCTTGAAGCCATGGTGCGCGCCGGCGTGAACGTGGTGCGCCTGAACTTCTCCCACGGCACCGCCCAAGACCACATCAACCGCGCCGAGCTGGTGCGCGCGGCGTCGCGCCGTGCGGGCCGCGAGGTGGCCATCATGGCCGACCTGCAAGGCCCCAAAATCCGGGTGGGCAAGTTTGCCGATGGCAAGGTGATGCTGGAGAACGGCGCGCCTTTTGTGTTGGACGCCGCGCGCACAGAGCCCGGCGACCTGCAGGGCGTGGGCCTGGACTACAAAGAGCTGCCCAAAGACGTGAAAGCCGGTGATGTGCTGTTGCTCAACGACGGCCTGATCGTGCTGCGCGTGACCCAGGTGGTGGGCGCCGCGGTGCACACCGAGGTGGTGCTGGGTGGTGAGTTGTCGAACAACAAAGGCATCAACAAACAAGGGGGTGGCTTGACCGCGCCGGCCCTGACCGCCAAAGACATGGACGACATCCGCACCGCCATGTCGCTGAAAGCCGATTACGTGGCGGTGAGTTTCCCCAAAAACGCCACCGACATGGAGCTGGCCCGGCAGCTGTGCAACGTGGCCTGCACCGATGGCCACCGCCCGGGCCTGATCGCCAAAATCGAACGGGCCGAGGCCATTCCCCAGCTGGAAAACATCTTGAAGGTGTCCGACGGCATCATGGTGGCGCGTGGCGACCTGGCCGTGGAGGTGGGCAACGCGTCGGTGCCCGGCCTGCAAAAACACATGATCAAGCTGGCCCGCCAGATGGACAAGGTGGTCATCACCGCCACCCAGATGATGGAGAGCATGATCGTCAACCCGGTGCCCACCCGCGCCGAGGTGTCCGACGTGGCCAACGCGGTGCTGGATGGGACCGATGCGGTGATGTTGAGCGCCGAAACCGCAGCCGGCAAATTCCCGCTGGAAACGGTGCAACAGATGGCCGCCATCTGCCGCGAGGCCGAAAAAACCGACCACGACCCGCTGGACGATGATTTTGTGGACGCCCACTTCGCCCGCATCGACCACGCGATCGCCATGGGGGCCCTGTTCACGGCCCACCACCTGAAAGCCAAAGCGATTGTGGCCCTGACCGAATCGGGTTCCACCGCGTTGTGGATGAGCCGGCACAGTGTGCGCATGCCGATTTTTGCGGTCACGTCCACGCTGGCCACCCAACGCAAAATGACGCTGTACCGCAACGTGCGCCCACTGTTGGTGGACACCAGCGCCGACCGCGACACCGCATTGGCACAAGCCGAAAGCGAGCTCAAGTCACGCGGCGTGATGGCCTCGGGTGACGTGTACGCCATCACGGTAGGCGAACCCATGGGCCAACCCGGTGGCACCAACACACTGAAGATCTGCCGGGCCGCCTGAGGCCAAAGGCCTACACCAAAGGCAGGGCATGGGTGCTCTTCAGCTCGTTCAAACACACGCTGGAGCGCACCCCATTCACGCCGGGTAACTGCGCCAAACGGCCCAGCAAAAAGTCCGACAGGCCTTTCAAATCGCGGGACACCACCTTGCACACGTAGTCAAAATCGCCGGTCACGGCGTGGCACTCCAGCACCTCGGGCATCTTGCCGATGTCGCGCTGGAACCGTTGCACCTCCTTGAACTGGCCACGCTCCATGGTGAGGTGCACAAAGGCCGTGACGCCCAGGCCCACCCGGTCGGCGTCCACGCGCGTCTCGTAGGAGCGGATGTACCCCAAGGCCTCCAAGCGCTTGTGGCGGCGGTTGCACTGCGCTGGCGACAGGTGCACCTGCTGGGCCAGGTCTTGGTTGGAGATGCGGCCGTTGGTCTGCAACACGGTCAGGATGAGGCGGTCGGTGCGGTCAAGACCGTGTGCATGCAAGGAATCGCAGCTATCGGTAGCCATGGTGGTGTTTTCTTCTGTTTTGATGGCGGTAATAGCCCATTATGCAACCCTGTTTCGCGCCAAAGGGCGCAAACTCTTGCTCCAACACCCTCGCACAACAAGGAGCCCCCATGACCCCCCTGGACCCCAACATGGCACGCGAACTCACCGCCGGCCTGCAAGGCTGGACCGTGGACACCGAACGCGGCGCGCTGCACAAGCGGTTTGCGTTTGTGGACTTTGCCACCGCCTTCCGTTTCATGACCACCATGGCCGCGCACTCGGAAGCCCACAACCACCACCCCGAGTGGTTCAACGTGTACAACCGGGTGGACGTCACCTTGACCACACACGATGTGAACGGCCTGTCCACGCTGGACCTGGACTGGGCGCGGGCTGCCGATGCCGCGCAGGCCGAATTGACCACCGGGCCCCAGGCATGAGCACCGCCACCCCCAGCAAACACGGCCTGGCCGCTGGCACAGACCACGCGCCGGCCAACGCCGACTGGACCATTCCCCAAGGCTGGGAGCGCTACACCGCGGCCGACCACGCCACCTGGAAAACGCTGTTCGAGCGCCAGACGCGCTTGTTGCCCGGCCGCGCGTGCGATGCGTTTGTGCAGGGCATGCGCGACCTGCCCATCGGTCCAGACCAGATCCCGGACTTCCGCCGCTTGTCCGATGTGCTGCACCAACGCACGGGCTGGCAGGTGGTGGCCGTGCCCGGCCTGGTGCCCGATGACGTGTTTTTTGAACACCTGGCCCACCGGCGCTTTCCCGCAGGGCATTTCATCCGCCAACCGCACGAGCTGGACTACCTGGAAGAGCCCGACGTGTTCCACGACGTGTTCGGCCACGTGCCCCTGCTGATGAACCCCGCCATGGCCGATTTCATCCAGGCCTACGGGCAAGGTGGTTTGCGCGCCCAACAACTGGGCTGCCTGACCGAGCTGGCGCGGGTGTACTGGTACACGGTGGAGTTTGGCCTGCTGCAAGAGAACGGCGCTCTGCGGCTGTACGGGGCCGGTATCGCGTCGTCGCACACCGAGTCGCGGTTCTGCCTGGACAGCCCCTCACCCAACCGCGTAGCCCTGGACCTGGAACGGGTGATGCGAACCCACTACCGCATCGACGATTTTCAAGAGACCTATTTTGTGATCCCCAACCTGGACGCCTTGCTCGACTTCACCCGCATCGACTTCGCACCGGCCTACGACCGGGTGGCGGGCCTGCAGGCCTTGCAACCGGGTGATGTGTTGCCCACCGACACGGTGTTCCAACGGGGCGATGGGTCTTACCACCGCGCCAAACACAACACCACCGGGAGCCAGCCATGAGAACCGTGGTTATCACCGGGGCGGGCGGGCAACTGGGGCAGGCGGTGGTGGCCGCTTTTGCACAGCAGGGCGACCGCTTGCTGCTGCTCGACCGCGACGCCCACCGGCTGCACGCCCTGTACGGGGCCGATACCCCGCAGCGGCTGTCAGTGGGTGTGGACCTGTTGGACACCACGGAGGTAGCTGCCGCTGTGGCGCAAGGCGCCGCGTGCCTGGGCGCGCCCAGCGTGTTGTGCCACCTGGCGGGTGGTTTCGACATGGGCGTGCCGGTGCACAGCACCACCGACGCGCTGCTCAACCACCTGCTGGACCTGAACCTGCGCACCCTGTTGCCGGTGAGCGCGGCGGTGGTGCCCCACCTGCTGGCCGCTGGCCGGGGCCACGTGGTGACCGTGGGCGCACAAGGGGGCGTGCGGGGTGGTGCACACATGGGCGCGTACGCGGCCAGCAAAAGCGCCTTGATGCGCCTGACCGAGTCCATGTCGGCCGAGTTGCGGGCGCAAGGGGTGAACGTCAACTGCGTGTTGCCTTCGGTGCTAGACACCCCCGCCAACCGCGCCGCCATGCCAGGTGCCGACCCATCCACCTGGGTTGGCCCCAGCGCCTTGGCCGACGTGGTGGTGTTTCTGGCCTCGGACCAGGCCCGGGCTATCCACGGGGCGTGCCTGCCGGTGACCGGCCTGGCCTGATCCCGCCCGTCAAGCGGGCGTGGCCAACACACCTTCCGGAACGGGTGTGGCCCCGCCCGCGCCCATGCGAGCCGCCACCGCCACGCCACCCAAGCGCTGGACCATGGCCTGTTGGTCGGCCTTGGCCAGGGCGTCGGTGGCCTCGGGGTCGGTGATGCGGCGCAGCTCTGCCGCCATGTCGGCCTGCACCTGGCCCCAAGAGGGCTGGCCCGCCAGGTCGTTCAACTCTTCGGGGTCGGTGTCCAGGTCAAACAGCTCGGGGCGGTGGCCCACGTAGTGGTGGTACTTCCAACGCCCTTTGCGCACCATGAACCCGGCGCTGTTGCTGCCAGCCGCGTGGTACTCGCTGAACACCACGCGGTCGGGTTGATCAGGGCCTTGTGCCAGCTCGAACAGGGACACCCCCGGGCGGTCCTGCATGTGGGGCGCAGGGTCCACGCCCACGCCTTGCAAGATGGTGGGAAACAGGTCCAACAGGTCCACTGGGGTCTGGCACACCCCCGGTGACACGCCAGGGCCCACCACCACCATGGGCACACCCACGCTTTCCTGGTACAGGGTGGACTTGCCCCACAAACCGCGCTTGCCCAGGTTGTCGCCGTGGTCCGAGGTGTAGACCACGGTGGTGCGGTCTTCCAAGCCGCTGTCGCGCAGCGCGGCCACGATCTGGCCCACGTTGTCGTCCAGAAAACTGCACAGGCCGTAGTAGGCCGCAAAGGCGCGCAAGCGCTCCTCGGGCGATTCGAACTGCTCCTCGTTTTTCATGAAGTCGGCGTAGGCCTGCACCCAGGGGTGGCATTGGTACCCCGAGGCCGGGTGCAGCTTAGGGCTGGGCAGCGTGTCCAACGGGTAGAGGTCAAAAAACGCCTGGGGCGCAGTCAGGGGGAAATGCGGGGCCACCAAGCCCACGTACAACACAAACGGTTGGTCAGGCGCACCGGCCGCAGCCCGCACCCAGTCCACGGCCTTTTGGGTGACCGAACGGTCGTAGGCGGTGTAAGACGACTCCCCCCCACCGATGTGCTCGCCCAGCATGCGTTTGGGGCTGGGGCTGCTGATGTAGGGGTCGCGGATCGAGGCCCAGACCATGCCATGCCCCCCCACCACGTGCATGGGCAGGTGCTCCACGTCAAAACCCGCGGGGTCTTCCTCGGCCCGGTAGTGCAACTTGCCGATGCTCTCGACACGCACGCCCGCACGCTGCAGCACATGGCCCCACCCTTGGGGGTCGCCAGTGTAGGGCATGGCGTTGTCCCAGTGGCGGGTTTGGTGCACCCGTCGACCGGTCGCAAAAGCGGCCCGTGCCGGCACACAAATCGGGCTGGGGGTGTAGGCGTTGGTGAACCGCACACCCCGCTGGGCGAAGGCGTCCAGGTGGGGGGTCTTTACCACCGCGTGGCCAGCACACCCCATGATGCGGGGGTCGTGCTCGTCCGACATGATCACGATAACGTTCTGGCGGGGCATGGTGGCTTATTCGGTCTGTGTGTAACCTGAGGCTTTGACCGCCGCGCCCCAAGTGGCATGGCCTTGCTCAATGCGCTTGGCCAACACATCGGGGGTCACAGACTCCAGCACAAAATCGGCTTTCTCCAAAACCGCCCTTACCTTGCCTGTCTGCACCGCGCCGTTGAGCGCCCGGTTCAACTCCGTGACGGTGGATGGAGCGGTACCGGCTTTTGCCAACAGGGCAAACGATTCCGTCAGGCCCAGGCTGGCGTACCCGGCCGCCTGGAAGGTGGACACACCGGTCAGCCCTGCGGGCACTGCGGCATCGGTAACGGCCAAGATGCGCAACTTGCCAGAGCGGTGCATGGGCAACAGGTTGGGGGTGGTGGTGATCACCGCTGGCAAAACACCACCCACCGCGTCGGTGACGGCCGCACCACCACCTTTGTAGGGAACATGGATCAGGTTCACACCCGCCTGTTTGCCCAACATGGTGCCCAAAAAATGCATGGCCGTACCCGCGCCTGGTGTGCCAAATGAGGCCAAGCGGTTGTCGGCGGCAGCCAACTTCAGGAATTCTTGCAAGGTCTGCGCAGGGCTGTTGGCGGGTACCGCCAAGGCGAATCCCATGGTGCTGGCAATGCCCACCGGGGCAAAGTCTTTTAACGGGTCGAACTTGACCGACTTGAACAGGTGGGGGTAAAGCGTCAGGTTGCCCAAAGGGGCAAACAACAGGGTGGCACCATCGGCCGGGGCGGCCAACAGGGCGTCGGTGGCCAAACGGCCCGACGCGCCGGGTTTGTTCTCCACCACCACGGTGTAGCCGCTGTCGCGCAGGGCCTCACCCACCGCGCGGGCCACCAGGTCGGCAGCGCCTCCCGGGGCGTAACCCACCAGCAGCTTGACGGTTTTGGACTGGGCGTGGGCCAGAGGTGCCAGGGCCGACAAGGCAACGGCACCCGCCCAGGCGGTGAAATGGCGGCGCGACAGGGGCATAAGAAGTCTCCGGTTTGTGGTTGTAGGGGTGGCCCATGCCACCGTGTGACAGCAGTATGGGCAAAAGCGGTTGGGCTGAGAAATAGCAAATGCGCACCCAAGACATGCAAAAAAACACATGCCTGATCCGGGTGGCGGCTATCATCCGCCCAGCACGGAGACACCCATGACCCCCAGGCAGCTCAAGTACTTCCAGGAGATCGCACGCTCGGGCAACATCACCACCGCAGCGGGCAAACTCCACATCGCCCAACCAGCCCTGAGCCACCACATCGCGGCCATGGAGGAAGAGGTGGGCACCCCACTGCTGTTGCGGCACGCCCGGGGGGTGGAGCTGACACCCGAAGGGCAACGCTTGCTGGAGCGTGCCACAGCCATCCTGCGGCAGCTGGACCGGCTCAAAGACGACGTGCGGGGCGCCTCGGCGGGTGTGCGGGGCCCAGTGAGCCTGTTTGTGGTGGGGTCGGTGGCCTCCTCGCTGGCAGTGCCCTTGCTGCGGCGCTTGGAGCAGCGGGCCCCCGAGGTGCGGCTGCAGCTGTCAACGGGCATGTCGCGCGAGGCCAGGGCCCTGGTCGAAGCCCGGCGGGTGGACCTGGCCCTGCTGCCAGTGGCCGCCGAATTGTCGCGCCTGGAGGTGGTGCCCTTGTTTGGGGAAACATTTGGCTTGTTTGGCGCCCCCCAGTTGCTGGGCCGGCGCAAGGGCCCCATGCGCATGGTCGACATCGGCGACCGGGTGCTGGTTGCCCCCGACCGGGACCACGACCTGCGCAAAATCGTGGAGCGGGTGGCGCTGGCCAGCGGGTGCACCCTGAACGTGCGTTACGAGGTCAACAACCCCGAGTTGTACCGTGAGATCGTGCAAGCGGGCTTGGCCTGCGCCATCATGCCGCGCAACGCCTTTCCAACGGCCGCTGCCATGGGCGTGGATGTGCGGTCGTTGGTGGAGCCGGGGCTGGAGCGGGTGCAATCCATCGCCTGGATGGTGGACCACCCCCTGACGCCGGCCGGGGAGGTGGTGCGCGACACCTTGCTGGAGCTGGTCACCGACATGATCGCCCAGGGTCAACTGACTGCTCGGCCCTTGGCATAAGTTGGGGTTTATGGCAATTGCGGGCAAACGGTATTTCACGGGTGCCCCCATCCGCCCTACATTGGGGGCATGAACGCACCCGCCCCTTTGCAACTGGCCCTGGAAGCAGCCTTGTCACCCGGCTGTGTCACCGCCGACCCAGACCGTTTGTGGGCCCACGCCCACGACTGGAGCGACACCCCCCCCTGCCCCCCCGCCCTGTTGGTGCGGCCCCGCAACCCCGCCGAGGTGGCGCAGGTGCTCGCGCTGTGCACCCAACACCAACAAGCGGTGGTGGTGCAAGGTGGCCTGACCGGGCTGGCGGGCGGGGCCACACCTGCGCCGGGTGAGGTGGCGCTGTCTTTGGACCGGTTGAACCGGATCGAAGCGGTGGATGCCGTGGGCGGCACCGCAACGGTCCAAGCCGGGGTGGTGCTGGAAGCCCTGCAACAGGCGGTGGCTGCACACGGGTGGTCTTTCCCGCTGGACCTGGGGGCGCGGGGGTCGTGCCAACTGGGAGGCAACGCCGCCACCAATGCAGGCGGCAACCGGGTGGTGCGCCACGGCACCATGCGCGGCCTGGTGCTGGGTCTGGAGGTGGCTTTGCCCGATGGGCGTTTGCTCAACCTGATGAACCACGCCACCAAAAACACCACCGGCACAGACGTCAAGCAACTGTTCATCGGTTTGGAAGGCACCTTGGGCGTGATCACCCGGCTGGTGCTGAAACTCTCGCCTCAACCCACAGCTTCCCACACCGCGCTGTGTGCCCTGCCCTCGTTTGAGGCGGCTACCACCTTGCTGCGGGCGCTGCGCCAGGACCTGCCCGGCTTGTCGGCGTTCGAGTTGATGTGGGGCGGCTTTCTGGACGCGGCCCTGTTGGTGGCCCCACACCTGAGGCCACCCTTCGCCGAACGCTACCCCTTGTGCGCGCTGGTGGAAACCCAGGGCGCCGCCAACGCGGACGGCAGCTCGCCCTTGCAAACCAGCCTGGAACACGCGCTGGAACATGGCGTGGTGAGCGATGTGGTGTTGGCCCAATCGCTGCAAGAACAAACCGCGTTGTGGTCCTACCGAGAAACCGTGGGGGAGATGCTGGGCCGCTACAAACCCCACGCCGCCTTTGACGTGGGCATCCCCATGGCCGAGATGGGGCGGTTTGTCACCGAGGTCGAGGCCAGCTTGCAGTTGCGGTTTCCGACACAAACGCACTTGTTTTTTGGGCACCTGGGCGACGACAACCTGCACGTCCTGTCGGGCCCCTACGCCGATGACGCCACCTTGCTGGCCGTGGAAACGCTGGTCTATGAAACGGTGGGGCGTTTTGGTGGCGCCATTTCGGGCGAGCACGGCATAGGCGCGGTCAAGCGCCACTTCCTGCACCTGAGCCGCAGCCCCGAGGTGCTGGCCGTGATGCGCGACCTGAAACAGCTGTTCGACCCAGCGGGCGTGCTCAACCCGGGGCGCGTGCTGGCGTGAAAAAACCCGCTGCAGGGGCGCCCTGCAGCGGGTTAAGGGTTTACCGCGTGTGCGCGCCCCGCAGGGCGCTCGGTGTCAGGCCTCGGCCAAGTGGTGTTCGATACCGGCCTTGATATCCACCAGGGCTTGGGGCAGGCCGTGGGCCAGGGTGGTGAACAGCTCGTTGTGCAGGTTCAACTCTTGGGCCCAGTCGGCTTTGTTGATGTCGCTGACGCTGTTGAACTGAGCTTCGGTGAAGTTCAGGCCTTGCCAGTTGATTTCACCGTAGGTGGGGCTCACGCCAAAGGCGTGCGCCTGGCCTTGGGCTTGGCCTTCGATGCGGTCGATCATCCACTTCAGGACGCGCATGTTTTCGCCGTAACCGGGCCACACAAACTTGCCATCGGCGCCTTTGCGGAACCAGTTCACACAGAAGATGGCGGGCAGCTTGGCGCCGCCGGCTTGCAACTGGGTGCCCAGGTCCAGCCAGTGCTGGAAGTACTCGGCCATGTTGTAGCCGGCAAAAGGCAACATGGCGAAGGGGTCGCGGCGGACCACACCCTGCGCCCCAAAGGCGGCAGCGGTGGTCTCGGAGCCCATGGTCGCGGCCATGTACACGCCCTCGTTCCAGCTGCGGGCCTCGGTCACCAGCGGCACGGTGGTGGAGCGGCGGCCACCAAAGATGAAGGCGTCGATGGGCACGCCAGCGGGGTCGTCCCACGCGCTGTCGAGGGCGGGGTTGTTGGTCGCGGCCACGGTGAAGCGGGCGTTGGGGTGGGCTGCCTTGGCACCGGTTTCCTTGGCGATCTGCGGGGTCCAGTCCTTGCCTTGCCAGTCGATGGCGTGGGCGGGCGCGTCGCCCATGCCTTCCCACCACACGTCACCATCGTCGGTCAGGGCGACGTTGGTGAAGATGACATCCTTGTCCAAGGAGTTCATGCAGTTGGGGTTGGTCAGGGTGTTGGTGCCAGGGGCCACGCCGAAGTAACCGGCTTCGGGGTTGATGGCGTACAGCTTGCCGTCGGCGCGGGGTTTGATCCAAGCGATGTCGTCACCAATGGTGGTCACCTTCCAGCCGTCAAAACCCGCGGGCGGGATCAGCATGGCGAAGTTGGTTTTGCCACAGGCGCTGGGGAAGGCCGCGGCCACGTGGTACTTTTTGCCCTGGGGGTTGGTCACGCCCAGGATCAGCATGTGCTCGGCCAGCCAGCCCTGTTTGCGGCCCATGGTCGACGCGATGCGCAGTGCCAGGCACTTTTTGCCCAGCAGGGCGTTGCCGCCGTAACCGGACCCGTACGACCAGATTTCGCGGGTTTCGGGGTAGTGAACGATGTACTTGGTGGTGGGGTTGCAAGGCCAGGCCACATCGGCTTGGCCCTGGGCCAGGGGAGCGCCCACGGTGTGCACACAAGGCACGAACTCGCCATCCACACCCAACACGTCGTACACCGCACGGCCCATGCGGGTCATGATCTTCATGTTGGTGACCACGTAGGGGCTGTCGGACAGTTCCACGCCGATGTGGGCGATGGGGCTGCCCAGCGGACCCATGCTGAAGGGGATCACGTACAGGGTCCGGCCGGCCATGCAACCGTCGAACAGGGGGCGCAGGGTGTCGCGCATCTCGGCCGGGGCCATCCAGTTGTTGGTGGGGCCAGCGTCTTCCTTTTTCTCAGAACAGATGTAGGTGCGGTCTTCCACACGGGCCACGTCGGACGGGTCGGACCAGGCCAGGTAGGAATTGGGGCGTTTGGCGGGGTTGAGCTTTTTCAGCGTGCCGGCCTGGACCATCTGGTCACACAGGCGGTTGTATTCGGCGTCGCTGCCGTCACACCACTCAATGCGGGCGGGCTTGCACAGGGCGGCCATTTCGGCCACCCAAGCGATCAGCTTGGCGTTCTTGACGTAAGCGGGGGCCTGGATGTCCAGGCCCTGCATCAAGGGTGCGTTCATGTGAATAACTCCAAAGTTGAAAAAAAGGATGTGGAAACGGCTCTGGCGGGGCGCCAGAAGGGTTTCCAAATCCTTTTCAAGCCCTG
>JBEBBB010000404.1:0-2819 GCA_041158605.1 Pseudomonadota bacterium | reverse complement strand
CGGCATCCGGGTCAGTGTTGCGTTCGTTGTATTTTTCTGAGTGGAACAGGGCCACACCCAGCGAGGCTTTCTTGTTGAAGATTTCCCACTTCCCGCCCAACTCGAAGTTACGGCTTTTTTCGGGTGGTGTGTTGGCCAGTTTGGCGTTGGCACTGCCCTCGCCAAAGCTGCCCAAGGCAAACTGGTAGGTGTCGCCCGAAGTGTTGTAAGAGGTGCCTGCGCTGGCGTAATAACTGCTCAATTCGTCAGGCTGGAAAATCAGTCCGGTGCGGGGGCTCCAGAGGTTTTCGCTCATGGCAAAGCTGTTGTCGCTGGGGTCGCGGTAGTCGCCCTGGAAGTGGTCAAAGCGCAATCCCGCCACCCATTTGATGTGCGGCATCAGCTCGACCGTGTCTTGCGCATAGACCCCCAGGCCCTGGGCCTTGAAAGTGTTCATGGGGGCGCTGCCCCGGGTATCGGCGCGCCAGGCACCATCGTCTGGGGTGCCCACGGTGGTGTTCAGCCCCGATGCCGCACCTGCAAAGCTTTGGTTGCGCTGGGCGTTTTCGCGGTAAGCGTCCACGCCGGTGATCAGCTGGTGTGTGTGGCCCCAGGCTTGCAGCTTGCCCGAGTAGTCGCTTTGCACTTGGGTCAAGTCGCTCACGCCCACGCGCCCCTTGGGGGTGCGCTTGAGCGCGGTGCTGGCACTGATGTCGGCCAAGCGGGTGATCGGGTTGACGAAAGCGATGGCGCTGGCCCACAGGTCGCGTTCGTAGTGCCCTTGGCGCAGCTGTGTCTTGATTTGGCTGTCGGTGTCAAAGCGGTGCACATGGCTGAAGGTGCCGTAGGTGCTTTCGGTGCGCAGATGGTCGCTGGCCAGCCCGTAGTAGTTCTTGGCTGCCAAGGTCGGCACGATGACGCCGCTCTGGATGAACCAAGGGTGGTTGTAGAGCGGGCGGCCTTGGGTTTCCAAGTGGTACAGGCCGACGCTGAATTCGTCACGATGTCCAATGCCCCAGCGGAAAGTCGGCGCAATGCCTCGCTTGTCCACTTTGGCCCCCCAATTGTCGGCTTGGTGCGTCATGGCGTTCAGGCGAAAAGCGGCGTCTTCGCCGGTCACCCAGTTGAAGTCGCCCGTCAGGCGGCGCTGGTTGCCGCTGCCCACCGTGAGGTTCAGCTCATGCTCCTCGAGGAGTTGGGGCGCTTTGTTGACCTGGTTGACCACGCCGCCCGTAGAGCCTTTGCCAAACAGCATCGAGGCCGAGCCTTTGAGCACCTCGACCCGGTCCTGGTTGAAGGTGTCGCGCTCGATCAGCGGGGCGTCGCGCATTCCGTCCACATAAATGTCGCCCGCCTGGCCCAGCGAAAAGCCGCGCAGTCGCACATCTTCTTCGCCGGTTTCTCCGGCCTGAAAGGTCACCCCCGCCGTGGTCTTGAGCACCTCGCGGAAGTCGTCCAGGTTGCGGTCTTGCATGAGCCGCTCGGTCATCACCGTCACGGTTTGCGGGATGTCGCGCAGCGCCTGGTGGCCTTTGCCGATGCTGGTTTCACGCACCCGCAGCATGCTCTTGGCGTCTTCGATGCGGGAGTCCTTGATGACCACTGTCCCCATCTCGCGGTCGGATTGGGCCTGCGCGGCGGGGCTGACGGCGCCCGCCAGCATCAGCGCGGCCAGGGGCAGGAGGGAATTTGAGGTGGTGGGTGTGTGCATGGTGATGTCCAATCCAAGGCGGTCGAAAACGGTGGTTTTCGAAGAAAACAGGCGATGGCTGGCTATCACCCCCGGCATGTCCGGGGTGAATGGCTGGCTGAAGATGGGGGAGCAGGTCGAGCGCGAGGCTCGCCCTTGGGGCTTTACTTGAAGCCCACGCGGTCGAGCATTTGCTGGACTTTGACCTGGTTCATGCCGACGGCGCTGATGGGGATCAGCTCGCTTTTGAAACTGCCGCCCGTCATGGATTTGAGCGCCGGGTTGTCAAAGCTCACACCTTTGGCCACGGGCCACTCGTTGTTGCCGTTGGCAAAGTGGTTTTGTGCGCTGGGGCTGGCCAGGTATTCCAGAAACTTGATGGCGTTGTCGCCATTTTTGGCGTAGCGGGCCACTGCGCCGCCTGCCACGTTGACATGGGTGCCCCAGCTCGATTGGTTGGGGAAGACCACGCCGATTTTCTCGGTCACGGCTTTGTCGGCCGGGTTGGTCGAGCGCATCAGGCGGGCCAGGTAATAGGTGTTGGTCACGGCCACGCCGCATTCGCCAGCGGCCACGCCTTTGATCTGGTCGGTGTCACCGCCCTTGGGGCTGCGGGCCATGTTGTCCACCAGGCCCTTGAGCCAAGCTTCAGTCTTTTGTGGACCCAGGTGCTCGGTCATGGCGCCAAACAAGCTCAGGTTGTAGGGGTGCGAGCCCGATCGGATGCACAAAGCGCCCTTGAGCTTGGGGTCGGCGAGCTTTTCGTAGCTGTCAACATCGGACTTGCTGAATTTGAGCTTGTCGTAAACCACCACGCGGGCCCGGGTGGACAGGCCAAACCAGGCAGTGCCGCCGTTGTCTGCGGTCTTGGCACGCAAGTTGGCAGGAATGGCGTCTTCCAACAGTTTGGATTTGATGGGCAGAAAAAGGCCATCGACCTCAGCTCGCCACAGGCGGGCAGCGTCCACCAGCAAAATCACGTCCGCAGGGGAGGCGGCGCCTTCGGCTTTGAGACGGGCGAGAATACCTGCATCGTCGGCATCGACGCGGTTGATCTTGATGCCGGTGGCTTTGGTGAAGTCGCTGTACAGCGCTTCATCGGTGGGGTAATGGCGTGCCGAATAGATGTTGACCACTTTGTCCTCTGCCC
>JBEBBB010000403.1:0-13924 GCA_041158605.1 Pseudomonadota bacterium | reverse complement strand
CGTCAAACGGGTTCATGCTCATCTTCACGTTGGCCAGGTCCACACCCGTTCCATCGCCCTTGACACGAACCTTCACGTTGTAGTCCACCACGCGTTTGACCGCGACCAGTACTTTCATGTTTGCTCCTGTATCAAAAAAACCGTTTCAGGGCGCGAGGTGACCAGTCTCCAACAGGGTCAGCACCACAACACCCAAGGCCAGGCGGTACCAGACAAACGGGGCGTACCCCCGGCTGCTGACCACCTTGAGAAAGACCACAATCACACCATAACCCACGCCAAAGGCGATGAGTGTGGCCAAGGCGGTCGGCCCTGGCGCCACCGGCCCAGACACCCCCCAGCTTTTGTAAAGCTGGTAAAAGCCCGAAGCCATCACGGCCGGAATGGCCAACAAAAACGAATACCGCGCGGCTGCTTCGCGGGTGTACCCCATCAACAAACCTGCGGTGATGGTGCCCCCCGACCGTGACACGCCCGGGATCAAGGCCAAAGCCTGCGCAAATCCATACAGTATGCCGTCACGCCAGCCCATGGTCTCCAAAGGCTTGCGCTGTGTGGCGCGCCGGTCGGCCCAGCCCAACAACAGGCCAAAAGCGATGAGCATCGTGGCTGTCACATAGAGGTTGCGCAAATGGGTCTCGATGGCGGACTGGAACACCAGGCCCAAGACAGCGATGGGCAAGGTGCCCAGGATCACCAACCAACCCAAACGGACCCGATCGCTACCCCGGTAAGCGGGTTGAAACCAGGCGCGCAACCAAGCGTTCGCGATCTGAAAAATATCCCGGCGGAAATACAACAACACCGCCAGTTCGGTCCCCAACTGGGTAATGGCGGTGAACGCGGCCCCTGGATCGACCCCAGAGGGCAACAAGGGCCCGATGATGCGCAAATGGGCACTGGACGAAACGGGCAAAAACTCGGTAAGACCTTGCACCAAACCCAGCAAGGCGGCCTCCCCCCAACCGATAGACGTTGTCATGTGTGTTGCGGTAAACAGTTCACGCCACCCCACACGGGACAGCCCCCCAAATTGTCACACATCCATACCGTCGTTTACTGCAGCTCACTTCCGCCAAAAGCCCCGTGTAAACAGCACCAGGAAGGACAACATCTCCAGGCGCCCCAACAGCATGGCCAAGGTGCAGACCCAGGTTTGAAAATCGGTCAACCCCGCATAGTTGCCTGCTGGGCCCACCTCGTTGAGCCCTGGCCCCATGTTGTTCAAACTGGCCACCACCGCACTGAAAGCGGTGTCAAAAGGCAAGTCCGTGAGCAACAACACCATGGTCAGGCCTATCACTGTGGCCCCATAAACCAACATAAACGCCAAGACGGAAAAGATGGTGGACGCGTCCACGGCTTGGCCACCTATGGTGACGGGGTTCACCACCCTGGGATGGATGATGCGGGCCATGTCGCGGCGGGCCAACTTGACCAAAATGAGCAAACGCAACATTTTGATCCCGGCGCCGGTGGATCCCGCACTGGTGGCCACTCCAGACAACAACAGCATCAAAATGGGAGCAAAAACCGGCCACAAGGTGTAGTCGGTGGTGGAAAAACCAGTGGTGGAGGCGATAGACACCACGTTAAAAGCGGCCACCCGCACGGCCTCCCCCACATCGGTGTAGACCCCCCTGTACACCAACAACGCCGCCACCAGCCCGCTCGCGGTCACCATCAAAACCATGGTGCCCCGCCACTCCACATCGCGCCAAACCCGCAAGGGTTGCCTTTTTTTGAAAGCGGCAAAATACAGAGCGAAATTGCAACTGGCCAGCAACATAAACACCACGCCTATCCACTCCAGGCGAGGGGATTGGAAATGCCCAAAGCTGGCATCGTGAGACGACAACCCACCCAAACTCAGGGTGGCAAACATGTGTATCCAGGCGTCCAACGGGCTCATACCGCCCCACACATAGGCCACCACACAAGCCAGTGACAACACGCAGTACACCGCCCACAACCCCTTGGCGGTTTCGGTGATGCGGGGCGTGAGTTTGGCGTCTTTCATGGGGCCGGTGGCTTCGGCCCGAAACAACTGGCCACCCCCCATGCCCACCATAGGCAAGATCGCCACAGCCAACACCAGTATCCCCATACCCCCCAACCACTGCAAAAAACAGCGCCACAAATTGATGGAGCCAGGCATTTGATCCAAACCGGTCAACACGGTAGACCCCGTGGTGGTCAGCCCGGACATCGCTTCAAAATAAGCGTCTGTGAAACCCAGGGGGATTCCTGTGTTGTGAAAATGGACCAACAGGGGCCAACAGGCGAACAAGGGGAGCAGGGTCCAGACCAGCCCCACCAGCAAAATGCCATCGCGGGGCTGCAAATCGTCTACCCGGTGTTTCCAGGGCGATACGCCGCGCAAAACAGCGCCGACGGCACCCGTGACGACCATAGGCCATACAAAAGCATGGTGGGCACCGTCCCGCATCCACAAAGAGGTGCCCAGGGGTACCAGCATGGTCAACGCAAAGGCCATGACCACCACACCCAGCACCGGAAACACACGCAAAAAAGGCATGGCCTTCAACCAAAAAATGTCGCACCCACCTGGAACAAGCGCTCCACCTCGCGCACCATGCGCTTGTGCGGCAAAAACATGATGATGTGGTCGTTGGCCTCAATCAAGGTGTCGTGGTGGGGCATCAGCACCTCTGAGGCACGCCCTTCGCCACGGACGATGGCACCGATCCGGGCACCCTTGGGCAAACGCACTTCTTCAACACGGCGCCCCACTAGGCGGGAGGTTTTGACATCACCACGGGCCACCCCTTCCAAGGCCTCGGCCGCACCACGGCGCAGGCTGTGCACAGCCACCACATCCCCACGGCGCACATGGGCCAGCAACTCACCGATCACGGTTTGTGCCGGTGAAATGGCCACGTCTATGGTGCTGCCCTGCAACATGTCGGCGTAAGCCCGGCGGTTGATCAGCGCCATGACCCGCCGGGCGCCCAAGCGTTTGGCCAGCATGGACGACATGATGTTGTCTTCGTCATCGCTGGTCAAAGCCAGGAAGAGGTCCATATCCCCCACGTTCTCTTCTTGCAACAAGTCTTCATCGACCGCATCGCCCTGCAGCACCAACATGCTGGACGGCAACTCCCCCGCCAGGTAATGGCACCGTTGGGCATTGCTTTCAATCAATTTGACCTGGCATTGCCCCGCCAAGCTGCGGGCCAAGCGCAGTCCCACCTTGCCACCTCCAGCGATCATCAAGCGCTGGACGGGTTTGTCGATGTTGTGGATGGCCGCTAACACATGGCGGATCTTGTCCGACGCGGCCAACACAAACACCTCATCTCCGGGCAGGATGCGGGTGGATTTGGTGGCTTCCATTTCGGTATCAAGCCGGTACAACGCCACCACCCGCATCTCCGCAACTGGAAAACGGTCTCGGAACTCCGCGATGGTGTGCCCCACCAAAGCCCCACCAGCAGAAGCCCGCACGGCAATCAAACACGCGCGCCCGCCTGCAAACTCCAACACCTGCAAGGCCTCTGGGTAGTCGATCAACTGGTGGATGTACCGCGTGACAGACTCTTCTGGGCAAATGACGTGGTCCACCGCAAACCCGTTTTTGGACAGCAGTTCGTCACCTTCAACAAACTCTGGCGACCGCACCCGCGCCACGGTGGTGGGGACGTTGAACACATCGTGCGCGATTTTGCACACCACCAAATTGGACTCGTCAGCTGCCGCACAAGCAATGACCATGTCCGCATCTTGTGCGCCCGCTTCGCGCAACACAGAGGGCTGTATGCCATTGCCCACCACCCCCCGCAAATCCAGGCGGTCTTGCAGCGCCCGCAAACGGTTGGGGTTCTGGTCCACCACGGTGATGTCGTTTTGCTCCGACACCAGGCTTTCGGCCACACTTTCCCCGACGCGACCCGCGCCCAAAATGATGATGTTCATACCGTTATTTCAGGGCACCAAATACCTTTTGCAGGATCTGGCTCCCGGTGCCCACCGGGTCTTGCCGGATTTTGCGCTCCTCGTCACCGATCACGGTGTACAGGCCATCCAAGGTTTTGCCCGTCACGTATTGGGGCATGTTGGCGTCTTGGGGTTTGACCAGCCCGTATTTGGCGGCGCGTCCCGCAAACTCGTTGTAGGTTTGGGCCAAGGCCACCTTGTCGGTGGCTTGGGTAACCACGGGCAAAAAACGCTGCGACAACGGGGTGCGGGTGCGCTGCGCAAAAAAATCGGTGACCGAGGTGTCACCACCGGTCAGGATGTTTTTGGCCTCGGTCACGGTCATGGTGCGCACCGCTTGCACCAACAGGTCTTTGCCCATGGGCACCGCCGCTTCGGCCGCGCGGTTGATGGCGGTGACCAAGGCGTCCACGCGCTGGCCTTGCCCAAACGTTTTCATGAGTTTGGCCGCGTCTTCTATGAACCCCGGCAAGGGGATGCGGACCTTGGGGTTGCCCAAAAAACCGTCGGATTGGCCCAGCAGGCCCACCGCAGCCAGCGCCCCTTTTTCCAGGGCGGTTTTGATGCCCTGGCTGGCTTCAGCCCCCGACAAGTCGGCCAGGGTCAGGGCGTGCGCTTGGCCCAAGGCCACCAACACGAACCCGCCCATGGCAGCACGGTGAAAATACCGGCGGGTGCTGCACACCGGGGACAAGGGGATCGAGGGGGCGTGGCGGGTGTTCATGGCCGGATTATGCGCCCGGCCCCGATCTCAGGCCAACGCCCGCTGGATGATGATTTTTTGCACGTCGCTGGTGCCTTCGTAAATCTGGCACACCCGCACATCGCGGTAGATGCGCTCCACCGGGAAGTCGTTCACGTAACCGTAACCCCCGTGCACCTGGATGGCGTCGCTGCAGACCCTTTCGGCCATTTCGCTCGCAAACAGCTTGGCCATGGCCGCCTCTTTTAAACAGGGCCGACCGGCGTCGCGCAACGCCGCAGCGTGGTGGGTCAAAGCCCGGGCCGCCTCGATTTGTGTGGCCATGTCGGCCAGGCGAAACCCCACCGCCTGGTGGTTAAAAATGGGTTGGCCAAAACTCTCGCGCTCCTGGGCGTAGCGCAGTGCGTGCGCCAGGGCGCTGCGGGCCATGCCTATGCTCTGGGCTGCGATGCCGATGCGCCCGCCTTCCAAGGCACTGAGCGCGATTTTGTAGCCCTCACCCTCGGTCCCGATCAGGTGGTCGGCGGGCACACGGCAGTTGTCCAACCGGATCTGGGCGGTGTCGCTGCTGTGCTGCCCCAGCTTGTTTTCCAAGCGTTCGACCACGTAACCGGGGTTGTTGGTGGGCACCAGAAACGCCGACATACCTTTTTTGCCAGCGGCCTTGTCGGTGACAGCGATCACGATGGCCACGTCACCGTTCTGGCCACTGGTGATGAACTGTTTGACCCCGTTCAGCACATAGGCCGCCCCGTCGCGAACGGCGGTGGTGCGCAGCGCCGACGCGTCCGAACCCACATGGGGTTCGGTAAGGCAGAAAGCCCCCAGCAAATCCCCGGCTGCCAGGGGGCGCAACCAGCGCTCCTGCTGGGCCGGGGTGCCGTAGGCCATCAATATCGCGTTGACCGGGCAATTGGTGACACTGATGGTGGTGCTGACACCACCATCGCCAGCCGCGATCTCCTCCAGCACCAGGGCCAGGGTGGTGTAGTCCATGCCCGCACCGCCCAGGGCTTCGGGCACACAAATGCCGTAACAGCCCAGGGCGGCCAGCCCCTGGTGTACGTCTTTCGGAAAGTGGTGCCGGCGGTCCCAGTCGGCGGCGTGGGGGGCGATCTGGTCTTGCACAAACGCGCGCACCGCGTCGCGCACCAGGGTTTGTTCTTCGGTGAGCAGCATGGTCGGTGTCAGATCAACTCGATGGCCACGGCGGTGGCTTCGCCACCACCGATGCACAGAGTGGCCACGCCTTTGCGCAAACCCCGGTGCTGCAACGCGTGCAACAGCGTGACCATCACACGGGCACCGCTGGCACCGATGGGGTGGCCCAACGCACAGGCGCCGCCGTGGACGTTGACCCGGTCGTGGGGCACGTTCAGGTCGGCCATCAAGGCCATGGGCACCACGGCAAACGCCTCGTTGACCTCCCAGAGGTCCACCTCGCCAACCGACCAACCGGCCTTGGCCAACACCTTGTGGCTGGCCCCCACCGGGGCGGTAGAAAACCACTCGGGGGCTTGGGCGTGGGTGGCATGGGCCACGATGCGGGCCAAGGGGCGGCACCCCAAACGTTGCGCGGTGCCCTGGCGCATCAACACCATGGCCGCTGCGCCATCGTTGATGCTGGAGCTGCTGGCGGCGGTGATGGTGCCGTCCTTTTTGAAAGCGGGTTTGAGGGTCGGGATTTTGTCGAGTTTGACCTTGCTAGGCCCCTCGTCCACAGACACCACCACCTCACCGCCGCGGCCTTGGACCGTGACCGGTGTGATTTCAGCGGCAAACGCCCCACTGGTGGTGGCCGCTTGGGCGCGTTGCACACTGGTGGTGGCAAAAGCGTCTTGCTGTTCGCGGGTGAAGGCGTACTTGGCGGCGCAGTCCTCCCCAAAGGTACCCATGCTGCGACCGGGCTGGTAGGCGTCTTCCAGGCCGTCGAGCATCATGTGGTCAAACAGGCGGTCGTGCCCGATGCGGTAGCCGCCCCGCCCTTTGAGCATCAGGTAGGGGGCGTTGGTCATGCTTTCCATGCCACCGGCCACCAGCACCTCGTGGCTCCCCGCCAGGAGCATGTCGTGTGCGAACATGGCCGCGCGCATACCCGACCCACACATTTTGGACAGGGTCACGGCCCCCGCACTTAGCGGCAGCCCGGCTTTGAGCGCGGCCTGCCGGGCGGGTGCCTGGCCCTGGCCCGCCATCAGGCAATTGCCCAACAACACCTCGGTCACCAGGTCGGGTGACACGCCAGCCCGGGCCACAGCGGCCCGAACGGCCACGGCACCCAGGTCGTGTGCGGCCAGTGTCGCAAAGTCCCCTTGGAAGGCCCCCATGGGGGTGCGGGCGGCGCCCACAATCACAACGGGGTTGGTGTCAAGTGGCACGGGCATGCAAAAACTCCATTCAGGGTTGGTAGCGGGGGTAGCGTTTTAAAGCGTTGCGGAACACGCCGACCACTTCATCGGGCCGGCTCATGCTCACGCCCAAGTCTTTGACCAGGCCGTCTTTGAGGCCGTAACACCAGCCATGGATGGTGACCTTTTGGCCACGGCTCCAGGCGTCTTGGATCACGTTGGTCAAAGCGACGTTGCCCACCTGCTCGATCACGTTCATTTCGCACAAAACGTCTTCTTGCTCGGCCACCGGCAGGTGGTCCAAGCGGCGGCGGTGGCGCAGCTTGACGTCATGGACGTGGCGCAACCAGTTGTCCACCAAGCCCACCCGCATGCCACGCAAGGTGGCCAATACACCACCACAACCGTAATGTCCCACCACCAGGATGTGCTCCACCTTGAGCATGTCGACTGCGTACTGCACAACGGACAGGGCGTTCAGGTCGGAGTGCACCACCACGTTGGCCACGTTGCGGTGCACAAACACCTCACCAGGGTCCAGGCCGGTGATCTCGTTGGCCGGCACCCGGCTGTCGGAGCACCCTATCCAAAGGTATTTGGGGCTCTGTTGGCCCGCCAGCCCCGCAAAAAAGCCAGGGCGTTGCTGCTCCATGCGAGCGGCCCAGGCGCGGTTGTTGTCGATGAGGTTCAATAAAGGTTCGGTCATGGCGGCATGTTACCGAAGCGGGCATGGCCCCGCAAAGGTTTGGGGCACTCAGCAGGTTTCACTGAACAGCTCACGGCCGATCAACATGCGGCGGATTTCGCTGGTGCCGGCACCGATTTCGTACAGCTTGGCATCGCGCCACAACCGGCCCAAGGGGTAGTCGTTGATGTAGCCGTTGCCGCCAAACAGCTGCACACCGTCACCGGCCATGCGGGTGGCCTGCTCGGCGCACCACAAGATCACGCTGGCACAGTCTTTGCGCACTTGGCGCACGTGTTCGGCCCCCAACAGGTCGAGGTTTTTGGCCACGGTGTAGGCGAAACTGCGCCCCGCCTGCAGCAGGGTGTACATGTCGGCCACCTTGCCCTGAACCAGCTGGAACTCGCCTATGCTTTGCCCGAATTGTTTGCGCTCGTGGATGTAGGGCACCACGTTGTCCATCACCGCCTGCATGATGCCCAGAGGGCCACCCGTGAGGACCGCACGTTCGTAGTCCAGCCCGCTCATCAGCACCTTGGCGCCCATGTTCAAGCCCCCCAGGATGTTCTCGGCCGGGACCTCGACGTCTTGGAACACCAGCTCACCGGTATGGCTGCCGCGCATGCCCAGTTTGTCGAGTTTCTGGGCGACGCTGAAGCCCTTCATGCCCTTTTCGATCAAAAAAGCGGTAACCCCACGCGCGCCCAGCTCGGGTTCGGTTTTGGCGTACACCACCAAGGTGTCAGCGTCTGGCCCGTTGGTGATCCACATCTTGCTGCCGTTGAGCACGAAGTAGCCACCTTTGTCGTCGGCCCGGAGCTTCATGCTGATGACATCGGAGCCCGCCCCCGGTTCGCTCATGGCCAAGGCGCCCACGTGTTCGCCACTGACCAACCGGGGCAGGTACTTGGCCTTCTGGGCCTCGGTGCCGTTGCGGTTGATTTGGTTCACACACAGGTTGCTGTGCGCGCCGTACGAGAGCCCCACCGACGCACTGGCTCGGCTGATTTCTTCCATGGCCACCATGTGCGCCAGATAGCCCATGTTGGCCCCCCCGTACTGCTCGGGTACGGTGATGCCCAGCACACCCAAGTCCCCCATCTTGCGCCAACAGTCCATGGGAAACTGGTCATCCCTGTCGATTTGCGCTGCGCGGTGCGCGATCTCGGCTTGGGCGAAGTCACGGACCGCATCGCGCAGGGCGTCGATATCGTCACCCAATTGAAAATTCAGGCCAGGCAGGTTGGTCATGGAGGTCTCCGGAAAGGGAATGGGATCAATAGGTCTGGGCCACAGGCACCAGGGTTTGCTGCATCACAGCAGCCAGGTTGCGGGCACCATCGGGGGCGACGTGAACCACGTCAGCGGTGGTCACCGTGAGGCGTTTGCCCGCCCGGACCACACGGCCTGTGGCCTCCAGAACCCCGTTTTGAAAAGCGGCCAGGAAATTGATTTTGTACTCCACGGTCACCACCTCCATACCTGGCGGCGCCATGGTGAGCGCGGCATAGCCCCCAGCAATGTCCGCCAGTGCACCCATGGCGCCGCCGTGGAAACCACCTTGTTGCTGGGTGACCCGCTCGCTGTAAGGCAATGACAACACCACAGTGCCTGGCGCAACCGATAGCAGCGCCACACCCCACGGCTGCATCATCCCTTGGCGGGCCAAACTGGCCGCCACCCGCTGGTACAGAGGGTCATGGGGGGCTGGTCCGTGAGGGGTCATGGGCAAAATCTTATTGACGTTTACGTAAACGTCAATTATGACGCAGAGACAACCCCACCCCATCAGGGCTATCCCTGAAGCCGCTCAGGCCTTGCCCAAACGGGCCAACAGGGTTTTGGCCTCTTTTTCGTGGGCTTTGAGCTCATCCAAATTGGCCTGCAGGTCGGCCATTTGCTCCTCGATCTGCTGTTTGTGCTGCGCCAGCACCAGCAGAAACTTGCGCAGCTGCGGCCCCGTGTCGCGCGGGCTCTCGTACATATCGATCAGGTCTTTGGCCTCGGTCAGGCTCAAGCCCAATCGCTTGGCCCGCAGGGTCAAACGCAGCCGGGTGCGGTCCCGGGCGGTGTACACACGGGTGCGCCCGCCAGGCCCCTCACGCCGGGGCTGCAGCAAACCCATGTCCTCGTAAAACCGCATGGCCCGGGTGGTGAGGTCAAACTCCTTGGCAAGGTCGCTGATGCTGTACTGGATCGCAGAGGCCATGGTGTGGTGAGGACGTGAATCTGCCAGGGGGTCGTGGGGCCTTTGGCAGCCCCTGCAGGAAGTGCTTGTGCCCCCTAGAATGGATCGAATGTGACGTTTACGTTAACGTCACGCCCAGATCTTACCGGACAGGCAACCCCATGAACAAGCCCAACACCACACTGGAATACCCTTGGGGAGACCAACACCCGGCCCCTGGCACAAGTTTGGCATTGGCCCCGGGTGTTCATTGGGTGCGCATGGGCCTGCCTTTTGCGTTGGACCACATCAACCTTTGGTTGTTGCGAGACGAGATGGATGGTACCCCTGGGTGGACCGTGGTCGACTGCGGCATCAGCGACCCCACAACCCAGCAACATTGGACCACCCTGTTCGATGAGACCATGGACGGGCTGCCGGTGTTGCGTGTGGTGGTCACCCACATGCACCCCGACCACATCGGTCTGGCCCATTGGTTGTGTGACCGTTGGAGCACACCCGAACGCCGCTGCCACCTCTGGGTCAGCGCCACCGACCACCATGCGGCTTGGATGGGCTCAACCAGCACCACGGGTTTTGGTGGCCCCGAGGCCGCACGGTTTTTTGCCAGCCATGGCCTGCAAGACCCAAAGGCATTGGAGGGTATCAGCGAAAGGGCGGGGTACTACAGCAGCCTCGTACCCGCTGTCCCTAGACACTTTGTGCGGCTGATGGACGGCATGCCACTGCAAATTGGGGCCCACACCTGGACCTGTATCGCGGGGTATGGGCACGCCCCCGAACACATGGCCCTGTCTTGCCCGGCGTTGGGCCTGCTGATCAGCGGCGACATGGTGTTGCCCACCATTTCCACCAATGTCAGCGTGCACGAAATGGAGCCCGAAGCCAACCCATTGGCCTGGTTTCTCGCGTCCCTGGAACGCTACCAACCACTCAAAGCCAACACGCTGGTGTTGCCATCGCACGGGCGGCCATTTCGGGGCCTGCACCACCGGATCCAGCAACTGAAAACCCATCACCAAGCCCGGCTGGATGAGGTCCTGGCGGCCTGCGACACCGCCCCTCAACACGGTGTGGACCTGTTGCCGGTGATGTTCAAAAGGCCACTGGACCTGCACCAAACCACATTTGCCTTGGGCGAGGTGGTGGCCCATTTGCACCACCTTTGGCAGGATGGGCATGTGCAGCGCCAGCGCGGACCGGATGGTATTTACCGGTTTGTGGTGCCCCTTTCATGCGCGGGGTAGGCGCACACGCCGCAAGGCCTGCCGGCGCTCAACGTGATCGGGCAAGACACTGCCAACCACCCGCCAGAACGCGGGGCTGTGGTTCATTTCTCGGAGGTGGCTGAGTTCGTGGACCACCACATAGTCGATGAGAGCCATGTCCAGGTGCACCAGGCGCCAGTTCAGCCGGATCACCCCCTGTGCCGTGGCACTGCCCCAACGGGTGCTGGCACTGGACAAACGCAACCGTTGGTAAACCACCCCCATGAGGGCTGCAAAATGGTCCAAACGCTGGGCCAAAACCCGCTCGGCTTCTCGCATCAACCAGGCCTGTGCTGTGTCCCGGATACGGTCGGGTGCAGCAGCGTGTGGCAAACCCAAACACAAATCGGCACCAGCCAAGCGCGCACCCACCCCATCAAATCCGTGACTGGGGTCTAGGCGCAACACCATGACCCGCCCCAGGTAAGGGACCTCCGCGCCTTCGGCCCACACCAGAGCTGGCGGTTCCATGGTTTGCCGCTCGGCCATCAAACGCAATTTATCAAGGATCCACGGCGCCTTGCTGACCAGGTAGGCCTCCACCTCGTGCAAGGCCACCCAACGGGGGGCGCGCACCGACAAACCCAAACCACTGACTGTCAGGCCTATGGTGCGGCGCTGTGCCCGCTGGAAAACGTAAGCCACCCGACAGCCCCCCAACACACACTCCCGGTTGGCTTGGGGGTGGCACCAGGCAACGGCCTCTGACCCGTCAAAACCCTCCAGAGACAGTTGCTCTGCCACCACCAGGCTTTCAATGGTGGGCGCTGTAGGCTTGAGGGTCCAAGCGCCGCATCTCGGCCTCGATCCAGGCCTCAACCTCGCGCATCAGATCGTCGGGGTCACGCCCCACGCTGGGTATCGGTTTGCCAATGGAAAACTCCACCACACCAGGGCGCTTGAGCAGGGCCTTGCGGGGCCAGCACTTGGCTGATGTGACCGCCACAGGGATGACTGGCGCACCGGTCTGTACCGCCAAACGCGTGCCACCCGATTTGTAGGTACCCTGCTCACCACGGGAAATCCGGGTGCCTTCGGGGAACATGATCACCCAAGTGCCTTGGGCCAACAAGCGGCGCCCCTGCTCCACCACCCGGGAAAAGGCCTGGGCCCGTTTGGAACGGTCGATGTGGATCATGTCCATTTTGGCCATGGCCCAGCCAAAAAAGGGCACGTACAACAGTTCCTTTTTAAACACATACGCCAAAGGGTGTGGCATCAGGGTCGGCATGCAGAAGGTCTCCCATGTCGACTGGTGTTTGACCAACAACACCGCAGGTGCGGTTTGCCCCACAGGCAGGTTGTCGTAGCCGATCACCTGGTTGCGGATACCCAAAATCCAACGCCCACCCCACACGGCCACCCGCAACCAACCCGCGCACATCCAATAAATACGGGTGCTGTTCAATAAAGGGGCCGCCAACAACACGGCCAAGGCCCAAGGCACCACGGTCACACCCATGAACAACAGGTGCAACACCGAACGGATCAAAGACATCATGGTTGAGGGGTGGCGCCACGCGCCAGCAAAACGTCAACAGCGGCGGCAAGATCGGCATGAACCTGCACACCAGCGGGAAAGCCCGGCGGCATCGCCTCGGGCGACAAACCGGCGGACTGCCCGGTTAACACCACATGGGGCTCACACCCCGCATCGACCGCCGCCTGGGCATCGCGCACCGAGTCCCCAATGGCCACGGTTTGCGCTGGTGCAACCCCCATACGCTGCGCGATTTGGTGAAACAAACCAGGGGCGGGTTTTCGGCAACCACAGGCATCTTCTGGCGCATGGGGGCAAAAGAACACACCGTCGATACGGCCCCCAGCAGAGGCCACAAGCTTGTGCATCCGGGCATGGACCGCATTGAGTGTGGCGATGTCGAACAGACCCCGCCCCAACCCCGATTGGTTGGTGGCCACCACCACCCGCCAGCCCCCTTGGTTCAAGCGAGCGACGGCTTCAAGCGCACCCGGCAAGGGCACCCATTCATCTGGTGAACGGATGAACTCGTCCGGTTCATGGTTCAAGGTGCCATCGCGGTCGAGCACGACGAGTTTCATAGGGCCCCCTGGCATGTGTGGCTCAAGCGGCCAGGCGGGCTAGATCAGCCACCCGGTTCATCGCTTGCTGCAAAGTCGCCAGCAAACCCAGGCGGTTGGCCTTCAGTGCAGGGTCTTCGGCGTTGACCATCACCTGGTCAAAAAACGCGTCCACTGGCGCTTTGAGCGCCGCCAACGCCTGCAAATGGGCCGTGTAATCCCTTTGCGCCCAGGCGGCGTCTGCCGCAGGGGCCACCACCGCCAAGGCCTGGGCCAGTTGGTGTTCAGCGGGCTCGGCCAACAAACCCTCATCGACCACCGGCGACACCACACCACCCGCCTTTTTCAGGATGTTGCCCACCCGTTTGTTGGCGGCAGCCAAGGCAGGAGCCTCGGTCAACACGGCAAACGCCCGGACGGCGGCAAGGCGGGGGGGGACATCCAACAAAAGCGGTGGGTGCAGGGCCAAGACCGCGTCGATTTCGGCGGCGGTAAACCCTTGGTCCTTCAAGGCCACCGCCAGCCGGTCGTCTACAAACGCCAACAGGGCCTCTGTGGGGTCTTGGATGCGGTCACCAAAGGCCTGCACCGCAGCGGCGATCAAACCACGCAAGTCCAGGGGCAAGCGTTTTTCCAACAACAGCCTGATCACCCCCAAAGCATGCCGGCGCAAAGCATAGGGGTCTTTGTCACCCGTGGGCAGGTTGCCTATGCCAAACATGCCCACGAGGGTTT
>JBEBBB010000402.1:0-5943 GCA_041158605.1 Pseudomonadota bacterium | reverse complement strand
TCGATACGGAAACGGGTGGTTAGCCAAAAAGTCGACATGAAAAAAGCGGGCCCGGGCCCGCTATGTGTGGGGTAAGACGCAACCCTAACAGAGTTATGCCCTTGCCTGCCAACGCCGCCACAAAGGAGGCACCACCAGCAAGAGGGCTGCGATGGCCATCAAGCTGCCCGACAGCGGCCGGGTGAAGAAGGTACTCCATTCGCCCTGGCTGATGGTCAGGGCCTGGCGCATGGATTGTTCCGCCATGGGCGCCAGGATCAAACCCACGATCAACGGTGCAGCCGGGAAATCGAAGCGCCGCATCACGTAACCGATCAGGCCAAACACAAACAGCAGGCCCACGTTGAAGACGGAATTGCCCGCGCCGTACACACCGGCGGTGGAAATCACGATGATGCCCGCGTACAACCAAGGCGGCGGGATCTTGAGCAGCTTCACCCACAGGCTGACCAGTGGCAGGTTCAACACCAGCAAAATCACGTTGCCGATGTACAGGCTGGCAATCAGCGTCCACACCAGGCCGCTTTG
Source organism: Pseudomonadota bacterium (assembly GCA_041158605.1). Taxonomy (GTDB): domain Bacteria; phylum Pseudomonadota; class Gammaproteobacteria; order Burkholderiales; family Burkholderiaceae_C; genus JBEBBB01. The sequence goes on along the minus strand of JBEBBB010000402.1, from coordinate 5,415 downwards.
CTGGGAGAACAACTGGGGCCCGGTCTGGATGCCATAACCCTCAAAGGCCGACAACATGATGGCCGCGGTGGCCGAGGTGGGAATACCCAGGGTCAACAAAGGCATCAGCACACCGGCCGCCGCCGCGTTGTTGGCGGCTTCGGGCCCTGCCACACCCTCAATGGCCCCATTGCCAAACTCCTCGGGGTGTTTGCTGAGTTTTTTCTCGGTGTAGTAAGACAGCAAAGTGGGCAACTCGGCCCCGCCAGCGGGCATGGCACCGATAGGGAATCCGTACATGGCCCCACGGAGCCACGCTTTCCAAGAACGGGCCCAATCGCTTTTGCCCATCCACAAACTGCCCGATAGCTTCATGACCTCGCCGGTCTTGGTCTCGCGGCCTTGCCAAGCCAAAAACAGCGCCTCACCCACCGCAAACAAACCCACGGCCGCCACCGTGACCTCGATGCCATCCAGCAACTCGGGGCGGTCAAAGGTGAACCGGGGCTGCCCGGTCTGTAAATCAACCCCCACCATGCCAAACAACAAGCCGGCGGCCAGGGCCACCAAGCCGCGCAACATCGAATTGCCCAGCACCGCAGACACCGCGACCAGCGACAACACCATCAAACTGAAGTATTCGGCTGGGCCAAAGGCCAAAGCCGCCTCCACCACCCAAGGGGCCACAAACGTCAGGGCCAGGGTGCCAATGGTGCCCGCCACAAAACTGCCTATCGCGGCAGTGGCCAAGGCCTGACCGGCGCGCCCACGTCGGGCCATTTTGTTGCCTTCCAAGGCGGTCACCATGGAGGCTGCTTCTCCAGGGGTTTTGAGCAGAATGGAGGTGGTAGACCCACCGTATGCCGCACCGTAGTAAATACCCGCGAACATCACAAACATGCTGGTCGCTGGCACGTGGTAGGTCAGGGGTAGCAACAGCGCAATCGTCAGCGCCGGGCCTATGCCAGGCAAGACCCCCACCAGGGTGCCCACAAAACACCCCACAAACCCCCACATCAAGGTGGTGGGCTGCAAGGCCACGGCAAAGCCCCCCATCAGGGCGTTCAAAGCATCCATGGGACCCCCGTCAAAAAGCCCAGGCCACAGCGGGGCCCAAACCCACGCCCAACAAGCGGGCAAAAACCAACCAAAACACCAGTGCGATCCCACCACAGACGGCACCCGACTTGATGCCAAACGGCGCATCAAACGCACGAGCCACACCCATGCCAGCCAAGGTGGCGGGCACCACAAAACCCAGGGGTACCACCAAAGCCATAAACACGACCCCAGCGCCCAACAAACTGGCCAGGCGCACACCGGCCCCAGGCAAGGGGCTTTGGTCGGGCTCGTGGCTGGTATCGACTTGGCGGCCACGCCAAGCGCTGATGCCGTACAACACCGCGACCACCGACAAAGCCCCCACGATCACCGCAGGGGCCAAAGTGGCCCCCACGGCCATCTCCATCATGGAGGTGGGAATGACCGTGACCTGCCAAGCGGCCACCGCGCAAAGCACCAGCAACAAGGCTGCAACGATCAAGGGAGTCATGCCAGCCCCAGGTCTTTCAGAATGGCTTCGGTTTCTTTGATGTTGGCTTCCAACTCACGGGCAAATGGCCGCTCGGTCAGGAACACGTCGGTCCACTTGCGGGTTTCGAGTTCTTTTTTCCAACCCTCGGACGCCGCCACACGGGTCATGAAGTTGATCAACGCGTCTTTCTGGGCGTCGGTGATGCCAGGCGCCGCGAACACGCCGCGCCAGTTGGCGGCGGTGACGTTTACCCCCAACTCGGTCAAAGTGGGCACGTTCACACCAGGGATGCGGCGGTTGCCCGAGGTGGCCACTGGGATCAAGCGGCCGGCCTTGATCTGCTCTTCAAACTCGGAATAACCCGAAATACCGGCAGTGACCTGACCACCCAAGATGGCGGCGTTGGCGGGACCACCCCCAGCAAAAGCCACATAAGCGGCTTCTTTGGGGTTGCGGCCCAAAGCCTTGATCACCAAACCCAGCAGGATGTGGTCGGTACCGCCAGCGCTGCCCCCGGCCACCGACACGGCCTTGGGGTTGGCCTTGATAGCGGCTTCGAGGTCTTTCCAGTTTTTCAGTTTGCCGTTGGCTGGCACCACAATCACACCGGCCTCTTCGGTCAGGCGGGCGATCGGGGTGACGTTGCGCATGGTCACGGGGCTCTTGTTGGCGATGCCTGCGCCCACCATCACAGAACCGCCCACCATCAAGGCGTTGGCCTGGCCTTTGCGCTGGTTCACAAAACGGGGCAAACCCACCATGCCACCAGCACCACCCACGTTTTCAAACTGCATGTTGCCGACCAAATTGGCGGCTTTGGCGGCGCGTTCAATGGCGCGGGCGGTACCGTCCCAGCCGCCACCCGGTGCGGCGGGCACAAACATGTTCAGGGTTTCATACAGCGGGGCGCCCTGGGCCCAGCTGGGCAAGGCCATGGCCAAACCAGTGGCGGCACCGGTCGACAAAAACGCGCGTTTGGACAATTTCATGGGCGGGTCTCCTGTGTGAAAATGAAAAAAACCGGGCACAGCAATGCACTGGGCTGGTGCCGCCATTGTCCCGCCCACCTGCCGCGCTGCCTTTCAAACACCTGTCATTCCATGTCCGTGAATACCCTAGGTCCCCGCTTGCTCTTGGTGGAGGACACCCTGGACATCTCTCTTTGGTTGGGCACAGCCCTTCGCCAGGCGGGTATGGACGTGGTGTTCGCCCCGGATGGCACCGAAGCCGACCGCTTGTTGCAAACCGGGCATGGTTTTGATGCGGTGATCCTCGACCTGCAAATTCCGGGCATCGACGGCTTGGGTGTTTTGCAGGCCTTGAGGGCCCGGGGCGACACCGTCCCCGTGCTGGTGCTGACCGCCAGGGCCAGCGTACCCGACCGGGTGCTGGGTTTGAACATGGGGGCGGACGACTACCTGCCCAAACCCTTTGACCTGAGCGAACTGGAAGCCCGGCTGCAAGCCCTGTTGCGCCGCCCAGGCCGCACCACCCAACCGGCGCAGCGGCTGGGCCCCTTGGAAATGGAGCCCACCTCGGGCCACGTCTCCTTGCACGGTCAAGCGGTTGCACTCACCCCCAGGGAGACCAAGGCCTTGCGGGTATTGCTGGCGTCACCCCAACGGGCGGTGGGCAAAGAGCATTTGCGCGACCAGGTGTTTGGTGAAGACCAGGCCGGCCTGGACGCGGTGGAGGTGTTGATACACCGCCTGCGAAAAAAGCTGGAGGGGCACCCAGCCAACACCCCCCAACTGCCATCCGTCGGGATCGTCACCTTCCGGGGTTTGGGTTACCTGCTGGCGGTCAACCCACCCACCCCATGAGCACACCAACCACCCCCCCGGTGCGGGTCACCTCGCTGCGGCGCCGGCTGCTGGTCTGGATCCTCGGGCCTTTAACCGCCCTGATTGGTGTGAACGCCTGGGTCGCGTATGGGAACGCCGTGCAGGCCGCCAACGAGGCCTACGACCGGTCCTTGTACCTGGCGGCCCGAACACTGGCCGAAGAAACCACCTGGTCCCAAGGCAAGGTGCAAGTCGACCTGCTGCGTGCGGCAGGCTACCTGTTTGCCAACCACACCGGCTCCCGGCTGTTTTACCAAATCCGAGACGAACAGGGCACCTGGTTGGCCGGTGCCACCGACCTGCCCTCCATCCACCGCCAGGACCCCCAGCAAGTGAAGTTTTTTGCCCTGGTGCGTTTTGACGATGGCCAGTACCAGCAGCAGGCGGTTCGGTTGGCCGAATTGACCCACGTGTTGGACACCCACACCCCCGCCAACAGCCCGCCTCCTCCGCTGCTCAAAATCACGGTTGCCGAAACCATGGAAACCCGGCAGCAGCTGATCCAACACATCCTCTGGGACACGCTGACCAGCCAGGGCCTGTTGTTGCTGGCATCGGCGGCCCTGGTCTGGTGGGGTGTTGAACGCGGCATGCGCCCCCTGGAGCGTTTCCGGCAAGGCCTGGCCAGCAAAGCCGACGACGACCACACCCCCATCGAGCTGCCCGGCCTGCCCCGCGAATTGCGCCCCCTGATCGACACCTTGAACAGCTACCTGGACCGGCTGGGCCGGCTGATCGAGATCCGCAAGCGCTTTTTGGAAAACGCCGCCCACCAGTTGCGCACCCCGCTCACCGCCCTCAAAACCCAGCTGGCACTGGCCCAGCGCAACACCAACCCCGACCAGGCGATCGCCTTGCTTGCAGCCGCACAACAAACCACCAATGGCGCGGTGCATTTGACCGAACAACTGCTGGCCATGACCCGGGTTGAACACGCCCGGGAGCTGCACAGCCACGAGACCCTGGACCTGGTTGCCCTGGCCGAGTCCGCCACCCAGGAGCACCTGGTGCGGGCCCACCAGCGGGGCGACGACTTGGGCTTTGAGGCCTTGTGCCCGCACAGCCCCGTCACGGGTGTGGCCCTGTTGCTGCACGAAGCACTCACCAACCTGATCGACAACGCCATGCACCATGGTGGCCCAGGCGTTCGCATCACCGTGCGGGTAGGACCAGGCTGGGTAGAGGTAGAGGACAACGGCCCCGGCATCCCACCCGAACACCAAGCGCATGTGTTCGAGCGTTTTTACCGGGCCGCAGGCCAGGGGCGTTCAGGCAGCGGTTTGGGACTGGCCATCGTCAAAGAAATCGCCAGCCAGCACGGTGCCAAGGTGGCGATCAACAGCCCTTGTCACACACAAACCGGCGGCGGGGGCACCGCCATCCGGATCAGCTGGCCCTAGGCTTCAAGCCGTGGCCACCTCAGCAGCCTCCCACGCCTGCCCAAGAGCGGTGTATTTTTTTTGTTTGAACAAACCCTGGGCATGAGACGTGCCGAGGAAGTGCCCGATGATCTGATGCTTCTGTTTGCGGGTGATGTCGCTGCGCAAGATCAAGTCAAGCCAGGATTCCGCGGCCAGGACAACGGTCTCTCGCACCACTTGTTGGCCTGATTTGGGGTTGATGCCCAGGTTTTCGCAAAACACCTGCGTCGAGTGGGGGGTGAGGATGTCTACTTTGTTGGCCAGGGGTTTCGATGGGGTCGGCATCAACTTCAAGGCGTGACCTCGCGCGTGGTTGTAGAGGATGGTTGAAGTGATGTCATAGGCTGGCGCGAGCTCGGCCTGCCTGGGGTCTTTGTAGAGCAGCCCAATGTTCTTCAGGTGCATGTCCGCATTGCCAAGCAAGGCATTGACTTCGATGCGCCGCAACAACTCCAACACCGCGCCCTGTCCACACCCTGGCAAATCCATGAGCGTGTACGCGATATCCAGGTAGCTTTCTTTGTATTTGTCCTCTGGAAGGATGGACATAACCTGGGCAAAATCTTCAAAGTGAAAACGCACGGTTGTGCCGCTCACGTGTACGCGGTCAAAGCGGTAAACCGCCAAAAAGTGGCCC
>JBEBBB010000401.1:0-8371 GCA_041158605.1 Pseudomonadota bacterium | reverse complement strand
CGCCGCGTACCTGGACACGGTGCGGCACAACCGCCGCCCCGACCCTTACCGCGCCGGCATGGGCTGTGCCAACGCCGCCCACGCCTTTGCGGCCATGCCCGCCAACGACAAGCTGGTGCTGCGCCAAGAGCGGCAACCCAACCTGGGCATCGTCACCGCTTACAACGACATGCTTTCGGCCCACCAGCCCTACGAGCACTACCCCGAATTCCTGCGCGCCACCGCGCGCCAACACGGGGCCACCGCGCAGGTCGCGGGTGGCGTCCCGGCCATGTGCGACGGCGTCACCCAAGGCTACGAGGGCATGGAGCTCTCGCTGTTCTCGCGCGACGTGATCGCCCTGTCCACCGCCGTGGCGCTGTCGCACAACGTGTTTGACGGCGCCCTGTGCCTGGGCATTTGCGACAAGATCGTGCCGGGCTTGCTGATCGGGGCCTTGCAGTTTGGCCACCTGCCTGTGGTGTTTGTGCCGTCGGGGCCCATGGCCTCGGGCCTGTCGAACGACGACAAGGCCAAGGTGCGCCAGCTTTACGCCCAGGGCCTGGTGGACCGCGACGCCTTGCTGGCCGCCGAAGAAGCGGCCTACCACGGCGCGGGCACCTGCACCTTTTACGGGACTGCCAACTCCAACCAAATGCTCATGGAAATCATGGGCCTGCAGCTGCCAGGGTCGTCCTTTGTGAACCCGGGCACCCAGTTGCGCCAAGCCCTGACCGCCCACGCGGTGGAACGCGCCCTGGCCATGGGCACCCAGGGCAGCGACCCCTGCATGCTGGCGGACATCGTCACCGAAAAAGCCATCGTGAACGGCATCGTGGGCTTGCTGGCCACTGGCGGGTCCACCAACCACACCTTGCACCTGGTGGCCATGGCGCGGGCGGCGGGCATACACATCGATTGGGACGACTTTGCCGAGTTGTCCGATGCCGTGCCCCTGCTGGCCCGGGTCTACCCCAACGGCAAGGCCGACGTGAACCACTTCCACGCCGCTGGGGGCATGCCCTACCTGGTGCAAGCGCTGTTGGGGGCGGGCCTGTTGCACGCCGACGTGCAAACCATCCTCGGGCCGGGCCTGCACCGTTTCGCGGTGGAACCCTGGCTGGACCAGGGTGTGTTGGCCTGGCGCCCCGCGCCCACCGTGTCTGGCGACACCCAGGTGTTGCGCCCGGTCAGCGACCCCTTCAGCACCGATGGTGGCTTGAAGCGCCTGCAAGGCAACCTGGGGCGGGCCGTGGTCAAGACATCGGCCGTGAAACCCGAGCACCGGCGCGTGCGCGCCCCCGCCGTGGTGGTCAACAGCCAACAGGCCCTGAACGACCTGTACCAACAAGGCGCTTTGAACCGCGATTTTGTGGCCGTGGTCCGCTACCAAGGGCCGCAGGCCAACGGCATGCCCGAGCTGCACAAGCTCACCCCCGCGCTGGGCGTGTTGCAAGACCAAGGCCACCGCGTGGCGCTGGTCACCGACGGGCGCATGTCGGGCGCATCGGGCAAGGTGCCCGCGGCCATCCACGTGAGCCCCGAGGCCCTGTTGGGCGGCCCCATCGGCCTGGTGCAAGACGGTGACATGTTGTCGCTGGACTGCGACAGCGGCGAACTCACCCTGGAGGTGGCGCCCGAGGTGTTGGCCCAGCGCAAGCCCCAACAGCCCGACCTGGGCCCCAGCCACACCGGTTGCGGCCGCGACCTGTTTGCCGTGTTCCGCCGGGGGGCCGGGGTCGCCGAAAAAGGCGGTTCGGCCCTGTTTGGCAACGATTGACCCCACCCACCTACACCATGACCACCCCATTCCACCCCGCCCCCACCCAGCTGCCCACCTTCCAATCGCGGGTGGTTCCCGTGGTGGTGGTGTCCGACCCCGCCCAGGCCGTTCCCATGGCACAAGCCCTGCTGGCCGGTGGGGTGGACGTTATTGAAATCACCCTGCGCTCTGCGGCCGGTCTGGCCGCCATCGAGGCCGTGGCCCGCCAAGTGCCCGGGATGCAAGTGGGCGCTGGCACCGTCACCCGCCCACACGAGGTGGCCCAGGTGCTGAACGCCGGCGCGCGGTTCGCCCTCTCACCTGGGTGCACCCCCGCCCTGCTGGACGCCGTGGCGCAAGCGGGCCTGCCCTTCATCCCTGGTGTAGCCACCCCCAGCGAGGCCATGGCCGCGCGGGACGCGGGCTACCGCCTGATGAAGTGTTTCCCAGCCGCCCAGTTGGGGGGGGTGGAGGTGCTCAAAGCCTGGGGTGGGCCCTTGCCCGATCTGCGGTTCTGCCCCACAGGCGGGGTGTCGCTGGCCAACATGGCGTCTTTCCTGGCGCTGCCCAACGTGGCCATGGTGGGCGGCTCCTGGCTGACGCCAGCCGCTGCGGTGGCCGCTGGAGATTGGCAACGCATCGAAACCCTGGCCCGGGAAGCCACGCAGGCGGCCGCTGCCGTACCATCCCCTTAAACGACACCACAGCCGGGGCGCCCGGTGGCACGGGTGTCGCCACCCAGAACAACAGGAGACCGCCATGCTGGACCGGATCGCCGCTTCGATGTCGTCGTTGGCCCCTGCCGAACAACGGGTGGCCAGGTTGGTGTTGAAAAACCCCCGCCTCTTCACCCAATTGCCGATCAGCGAGTTGTCGGACCAGGCGCATGTGAGCAAACCCACCGTGGTGCGGTTTTGCCGCAGCATGGGCTACGACGGCCTGAGCGATTTCAAGCTCAAGTTGGCGGGCACCGTGAGCGAGGGGGTGCCCTTCATCCACCGCAGCGTGGACCCCGAAGACAAGGTGGGTGACGTGCTGGTCAAGGTCATTGACAACCATGTGGCCGCCTTCTTGCGCTACCGCAACGACGCCTCCAGCGTGGCCCTGGAAAAAGCCGCCGATGCGCTGGAACAGGCCTACCGCCAGAACAAGCGGATCGAGTTTTACGGGGTGGGCAACAGCGGCATCGTGGCCCAAGACGCGCAACACAAGTTTTTCCGGTTGGGCGTGCACACCGTGGCCTACAGCGACGGGCACATGCAGGTGATGAGCGCTTCCCTCCAGAAACCCGGTAACGTGGTGGTGGTGATCTCCAATTCGGGGCGTACCCGCGACCTGATGGACGCCACCGACATCGCGCGGCGGCACGGGGCCACCACCATCGTCATCACCACCAGCGGCTCGCCCTTGGCGGCCAGTGGCCACATCCACCTGGCGGCCGACCACCCCGAAGGCTACGACACCTACAGCCCCATGACCTCGCGTTTGTTGCACCTGATGGTGATCGACGTGTTGGCCACCACATTGGCTTTGCGCATCGGTAGCGCGGTCTTGCAACCCCAATTGCAAGGGCTAAAAGGCCACCTGCAGACCAAACGTTACGCTTGAACAACACACAGAACCACTAAAATCCGGCGGTTACACACCGGTTACCAATCCAAAAAAGGGGTATTTCATGGCTCTCGTCTCGATGCGCGAACTGCTGGACCACGCCGCCGCCAACGGCTACGGCATCCCGGCCTTCAACGTCAACAACCTGGAACAGGTGCAGGCCGTCATGGCCGCCGCCGACGAGGTGGGCGCACCCGTGATCTTGCAGGCCAGTGCTGGCGCCCGCAAATACGCCGGTGAACACTTCATCAAGTACCTGATCCAGGCCGCCTGCGAAGCCTACCCCCACATCCCCCTGGTCATGCACCAAGACCACGGCACCAGCCCCAAGATCTGCCAAGGCGCGATCGACTTGGGCTTTGGCTCCGTCATGATGGACGGCTCGCTCAAAGAAGACGGCAAAACCCCCGCCGATTTCGACTACAACGTCAACGTCACCCGCGCCGTGGTCGACATGGCCCACAAGGTGGGCGTGACCGTTGAGGGCGAATTGGGCTGCCTGGGCAACTTGGAAACCGGTGACGCCGGCGAAGAAGATGGCATCGGTGCCGAGGGCAAACTCGACCACAGCCAGATGCTGACCGACCCCGAAGAAGCCGCTCAGTTTGTGAAGGCCACCCAATTGGACGCCCTGGCCATCGCCATCGGCACCAGCCACGGCGCCTACAAGTTCAGCCGCCCCCCCACCGGTGACATCCTGGCCATCAGCCGCGTGAAAGAAATCCACGCCCGCATCCCCAACACCCACTTGGTGATGCACGGCTCCTCCAGCGTGCCCCAAGAGCTGTTGGCCATCATCAACCAGTACGGCGGCAAGATGAAGGAAACCTACGGCGTGCCCATCGCCGAGATCCAGGAAGCCATCAAACACGGCGTGCGCAAGATCAACATCGACACCGACATCCGCTTGGCGATGACCGGTGCGGTGCGCAAGTTCATGGCCGAGAACCCCGACAAGTTCGACGCCCGCGAATGGCTGAAACCCGCCCGCGAAGCCGCCAAGGCCGTGTGCAAGGCCCGCTACCTGGAGTTTGGCTGTGAAGGCCAAGGCGCCAAAATCCAAGGCGCTGGTTTGTCGGTCATGGCCACCAAATACGCCAAAGGGGAATTGGCCCAGCTGGTCAACTGACAGTCAACTGACAGCAAGGTCCTGGGCGCATAATGGTCGCCCATGCACCCGTCCACACCCACCCTTGCCGCTGGCAGCAAGGCCGGCCTTTTTTTGGCGCGGCGGGTTTATGGACCCCGTATCGTGGGAACGGCCTTGTCGGCCATTTGTGTGTGGGCAGCCTTGCCCACCAGCCACGCCACCGGCCTGACTTGGGCCCTGATGGTTTTGTGTGGTGTGGTGTGGCCCCATCTGGCATATTGGCGCGCCCGCCAGGCCCCGGAACCCCTGAAAGCCGAGATCCAACACCTGTTGGTGGACTCGGTGATCGCGGGGTTTTGGGTGAACGCCATCCAGTTCCAGCTGCTGCCCAGCATCCTGCTGCTCATGGTGACTGCCCTGGGCAACATCACCACAGGCGGTGTGCGCCTTGCCGTTAAGGGCTTTGCAGCACAAGGCCTGGGCATGGTGCTGGGGGGAGCGGTGGGGGGCTGGCAGGTGGCGCACACCACCAGCCTTGAGGCCCAATGGGGCATGGTGCCCCTGCTGGTGCTCTACCCCCTGTTGATGGGGCGGATCATGCATGGCTTGGCGCACCGCTTGAACGAACACCGCCAGGCCTTGAAGCACCTGAGCGAGCGCGACACCCTGGCCGATGTCTACAACCGCCGGTTTTTTGACCAACACCTGCACCAGGTGTTCAGCCAACTGCGGCGCAACGAACGGCCCATGACCTTGTTGGCCAGCGATATCGATCACTTCAAACACATCAACGACCAATATGGCCACGGCATAGGTGACGAGGTGCTGCGCCTGTACGCCCAAACGCTGTCCAGCTGCGCCCGGGCCGGTGATGTGGTGGCCCGCATGGGCGGTGACGAGTTCGCTGTGTTGCTGAGCGATTCCACACCCGAGCAGGCGCGGGCCTACATCCTGCGGGTGCAGTCGCAACTGCGCAGCGCCCTGGCGGCCCGCCCCGAACTGCCCCCCACCACGGTGTCGTTTGGTGCCGCCATGGCCCGCAACGCGATGGGCAGCCACGAAGACTGGTTTGAGCAGGCGGATGCGGCGCTGTACCAAACGAAGGCCACCGAACGTGGCGGCATCACCTTCGCCCCCCTGACGGTGTCTGGGGCCATCTGAGCCCTTCCGGTCGGGGATAATCGGGGCATGACCGCTACTGCCCTGCACACCTCGTCCCTGCACTCCCTGCCTTTGCTCGCCCGGGGCAAAGTCCGCGACAACTACGCCGTGGGCCAAGACCGTATCTTGATGGTTGCCTCCGACCGCATCAGCGCGTTCGACGTGATCATGGGCGAACCCATACCCGGCAAAGGCGAGTTGCTCACCCGGCTCAGCCTGTTCTGGTTCGACCTGCTGGGCCCCAACGGCCAAAACATTTGCCCCATCCACCTCACCGGCGACGCCCCCGAGAGCGTGGTCTCGGCCGACGAAGCCCCCTTGGTCACTGGCCGCTCCATGTTGGTCAAGCGCCTCAAACCGATCCCGGTCGAGGCCGTGGTGCGCGGCTACCTGGCCGGCAGTGGCTGGAAAGAGTACCAAGAAGGTCGCTCGGTGTGTGGTGTGCCCCTGCCCGAAGGCCTGAAAAACGCCAGCAAGTTACCGGCCCCCATCTACACCCCAGCCGCCAAAGCCGAGATGGGCGAACACGACGAAAACATCACCTTTGAGAAAACCGTCGAGATGATCGGTGCCGACCTGGCCGGCCGCATCCGCGACATCTCCATCCGGCTGTACCAGGCGGCCAGTGCGTTCGCGGCCACCAAGGGCATCATCATCGCGGACACCAAATTCGAGTTTGGCCTGGACACCGATGGCACCCTGGTGCTGATGGACGAGGTGCTCACCCCCGACAGCTCGCGCTACTGGCCCGCCGACAGTTACCAGGAGGGGATCAACCCCCCCAGCTTTGACAAACAGTTCCTTCGCGACTGGCTGGAAACCGCCCAGATCGACGGGCACCCCTGGAGCAAAACCGCGCCAGCCCCCCGCTTGCCGCGCGAGGTCATCCAGCAAACGGCGGCCAAGTACCAGGAAGCGCTGACGCGGTTGATGGGTTGAGGGGGGGCTGAGTGGCGGCCGCCGCTCCCTAAAGAGGGGGGTGTTCGCGACAAAATTCTTGATGCGCGACAGTTTGTGCGACAAAATACTGTCGCGCTTTGTCGCGCTTGAGCGACATCGCAGGACAGTTTGCCGTCTCAAGGACAACCCGATGCCGCGCACAACCCCACCTGAATCGATCTCACTGGTTGAATCCGTCGTGTCCGGCTTTCCCCAAGGTGTAGGGATTGCGGCCATTGAGGCGGAAATGGAGCGTGTGAACGGCCATAAGCCCAACCGCCGAACCTTGCAACGCCGCTTGCAAAAACTCGTGGCAGCGAACCGCTTGACAACGTCAGGGGCAAGCATGGCCTTGGTCTACAAGGCAGTACCCGGGGCGATCGCTCCGCCAGCTGGCATGGAGGCGGCAACAGCCCCGGGTGTCCATGAGTTGGCGTTGTACGTGCCGGTGTCTCCAGAAGGTGCCGCCATCCGTGACCAGGTCGGCCGCGATTTGATGCACCGCCGACCTGTCGGCTACCAGCGCGCGTTTCTTCAGGATTATCAGCCTGGCACCACGTTCTATTTGCCCGGGTCTTTGCGGCGTCAATTGCATGACATGGGGCGCACCCCCCAGGGCGAGCGCCCGGCGGGCACCTTCGCCCGGGAAATTCTGGGACGGCTTTTGGTGGATCTGTCCTGGGCGTCGTCGAAGCTGGAAGGCAACACCTACAGTCGGCTTGACACACAGAACCTGATCGAGTTCGGCCAGATCGCCCGTGGCAAGGCTGCCATTGAAACGCAAATGATCTTGAACCACAAGGCCGCCATCGAGATGCTGATCGAGGGCGTGAACGAAGTGGGCTTCGATGCTTTCACGTTCAAAAACTTGCACGCTGTGCTGTCCCAGGACCTGATGCGTGACCCGCTATCCAGCGGGCGGCTGCGGCGCAGACCGGTCGAGGTATCGGGCACTGTGTTTCACCCTCTGGCCTTGCCCCAGGTGATCGAAGACTGTTTTCAGCTTGTGTTGGAAAAGGCGGCGGCCATCCCGGATCCCTTCGAACAGGCGTTTTTCCTGATGGTGCAACTGCCCTATCTGCAGCCGTTTGAAGATGTGAACAAACGGGTTTCGCGGATCGGTGCGAATATCCCGTTGATCAAACACAACCTGTGCCCGTTGTCGTTTATCGACGTTCCAGAGCGTGCTTACGTTGAAGGCACGCTGGGTGTGTACGAACTGAACCAGGTTGAACTTCTGCGGGATGTATTTGTCTGGGCCTATGAGCGATCCTGCCAGCGTTACCTGGCCATCACGCAATCCATGGTGGAGCCAGACCCCTTGAAGATCAGGTACCGCGAGGCATTGATTCAATCGGTGCAGGCGGTTGTCAAGGGACCAACGTTTCCCCATCAAGGTGTCATTGCGCAGCTGTCTGCTAAGCATGCTGACAAGGCCGATCAAGCGGCGTTTGCAGAGATGCTGGTGGCGGCTTTGCAGCAACTGCACGAAGGCAGCATCGCCCGGTACCGACTGCGCCGTTCTGAATACCTGGCCTGGCAAACGATGCAGTTGGAAGCGGATAACTAAGTTTTTCCGCCTCCGGAGCTTGGGTCACTGGTCTGTCAAACCCCACCCATGCACACGTACTTGGTGTCCAGGTACTCGTGGATGCCGTGGGACGACCCTTCGCGCCCGATGCCCGACTGTTTGACCCCACCAAACGGGGCCACCGCGGTGGAGATGATGCCGGTGTTCACACCCACCATGCCGGCCTGGATGGCCCCCGACACGCGCCAAACCCGGGCCATGTCGCTGGCGTAGAAGTAGGCGGCCAGGCCAAACTCGG
>JBEBBB010000400.1:0-5787 GCA_041158605.1 Pseudomonadota bacterium | reverse complement strand
CAGGATCAGGTCCCGCGCTTGAGGGTGCAAAACCAAGGGCAGGCCCAAGGCAGCAGCGGCGCACTGCCGGGTGTGGTCGTCTGGGGTCGCCCCGATACCGCCGCAGGAAAACACCACGTCGCTGGAAGCGAATGCATCCGACAACGCTGCGGTGATCAGGTCGCGATCATCGCCCACATAACGGGCCCAGGCCAACACCAGGCCCCTGGCCGCCAGCAACTCCAACACCTTGGGCATGTGTTTGTCTTGGCGTTTGCCCGACAAAATTTCGTCGCCCACAATGATCAAACCGATGCGCCGGCTCATGTCAACTCCTTGGCTTGAACGTCCACCACGTCACTGGTGGGTAAAGGGCGGGCATCCGGTCGCAACCCGCCAGATGCCACATCGGGTGGGTTGACAGGGGCCTCCGAGCGCTTGGCCTGCAGAGCCGCCAACAAAAAATGGGAAAACCACAACGAGGCAAACGCAAACACCAGGGCGTAAACCCAGATGGCCAAAGGCACCATCAACGGGGCAAGGGCAATGAACATGGCCCCTGACGCCCACAAAAGGCTGGGCGCAGCCCCCAAATAACCCACCAACACCCCCATCAGCAACAAGCTGCCCCGGTGTTGCAACAACAAAGCGGTGCGCTCCTCTGGTGACGCGTGTTCCGCCAACACATCAAAAGCAAATACCCGGTAGGTCAACCACCCCCAGATCAACGGGGGCAACACCAGCACCAATGGCGGTATCAACCACAGCGGCATGGACACCACCAAGGCCAACAACGCCAGCACCGTGCACCACAGCGACCACAACAAGCTGCCCACCCAGCCACCACCGCGGCGACGCTCCAGGCCAGCAAAGCGGCGTTGGGCCACCAGGTCCACCATCGCCGGCGTCATCAACAAGGCCACCAGCAACAGGGACAAAACCACCATCAAGGGTGTGGCAGCCACCAACACCAAAAGTGGCGCAAACACCGCCCGCAAAGCCCCAGCACCCACCGTATCCAACCAACCCAAAACCAGGTTGACCAGCTCATACGACTGGAACCAAGCCAGCACCGCGGCCACGGCCGCGTCCCAAAAGAAATAAGCCAGGGCAAACGACGACGCCACCAACAGCAGCAGTGGCAGCACCGACAGCGCGATCACACGGGGGTGCGCACAATAGGCCACCGCCCGCCAAAAAGAGTCGATCAACAATCCCATGGGCTTGAGAATACCCGAAGCGGCAAGGCCGCGTGTGCTGCGCTACGATGGGCCCATGCAGCACACCAACCGCCTATTGATCGACGGCGTGCACCTGGAAACCGCCCACTGGCCTGGCCCGACCGACCGGGCGCCACTGGTGTTTTTGCACGAGGGTTTGGGGAGCGTGGCCATGTGGACCCAAGCCGGTCGCTGCTGGCCGGCCGAGTTGTGTGCGGCCACCGGGCGAGCGGGTTGGGCGTATTCGCGCCGGGGCTACGGCGCATCGGACCCGATACCCGACGTGCGGGGCCCGCACAACCCGCCGCCAGAGGGTGGGGTATGGCACCGGGGCCGGCACGCACCGGGTTACATGGCCCACGAAGCACACACCCTGCTGCCCCTTGTCCTAGCGGCCTGGGGGGTGGACAAACCCGTGTTGGTGGGCCATTCGGACGGAGCCACCATCGCCTTGTTGCACAGCGCTGACCACCCGGTGAGCGCTTGCGTGGCCATGGCCCCCCACGTGGTGGTGGAGCCCATCACCCGGCACGCCATCGAACAAGCCCGCGAGGCCTACCTCCACACGCCACTGCGCGACCGCCTGTCCCGCTACCACCGGGATGTGGACAACGCTTTTTGGCAATGGAACGATGTGTGGTTATCGGCGGGGTTTGCGGGGTTTGACATCCGCTCGGACTGCAAGCGCATCCGCTGCCCCTTGATGTTGGTGCAAGGACAAGACGACGCCTACGGCACCCTGGCCCAACTGGATGCGATAGGTGCCGCAGCACCACATGCCCAGCAACGGGTCTTGGCCAACTGTGGACACAGCCCCCACCGCGACCAGACCGATACCCTGACCAGCGCCCTGCAAGCGTGGCTGGCGCCCCTGGAGTGAACCTCTGGACTGACGCTCTGGACGCTCAGTGTTTGGCCACCAAGGCCGACACCTCGGCGGCCGTCAACCAACGCCAGTCGCCAGGTTTGAGACTGGGGGGCAAGACCAGCGTGCCGATCTGGCTGCGGTGCAGTCCCTCCACCCGGTTACCGACCGCCGCCACCATGCGTTTGACCTGGTGGTACTTGCCCTCTGTCAAGGTGAGCCGCAAACCCAGCTCGCCCGTGGCCTCGGCGGCGGCGGCCCGAACCGGTTGGGGGTCATCGTCCAGCACCACACCCTGCATCAGCCGGTCCACCTGCCCTGGGGCTACAGGGTGTTTGCACACCACCTCGTAAACCTTGGGTACGTGGTGGCGGGGCGAGGACAACCGGTGTATGAACTTCCCGTCATCGGTGAGCAACAACAAACCCGTGGTGTCTTGGTCCAGGCGCCCCACCGCCTGCACACCGGCTGCAGCACCCGAGGGCCGAGACCGCAAGGGCCCGGGCAACAGGGTGTAAACACTGGGCCATGCACCTGGTTTTTGCGACACCTCATAGCCCGCAGGCTTGTGCAACAACACATAAGCCTTTTCGTGGCAAACCCACTCTTGACCTTGCACCTGCAGGGCCAGCCCTTCCAGTTCAAATGGGGCCAGGGGGTCTGTACAGATCACCCCTTGGTGGCGCACATGCCCCTGCTGAACCAGCCCAGCACACACCCGGCGGGTGCCAAAACCCTGGGTGTACAACACATCTTGGAGCGCCATGGGCATGGTGTTCACCTATCCTTGAAAGCTGGCGGCCCGCTTCCAAGCCGCCAAGGCGGCCGTCGCATCGCCTTTTTGTTCCGCCAGTTTGGCCATGCTGCACCAAGCCCGCCGCGCCAGTTCGCCTGCGGGCAAACGCGCGCTGGCCAACCCCAACAGGTGACTGGCCTTGCCCCACAACTGGCGCTGAAGGAACACCTGCCCCGCGAGGTACTGCAGGGCCACATCTGCAGGGTGTTGCAGTTGGGCCTGCTCCACATCGGCCAACCAGCGCCCGCCCAACACGGGCAAGGCCTGTTCGAGGCGCAGCACCAAACGGTGGCGCTGTTGGTCGTCCAGGTCGGTGTAGCGGTCCCACACCACGCGCAAGGTTTCTTCCAACAACAACCGCTCATTCGCGCCCGTCACCACGGGCTCCGCAGTGACGGGGGCCGACAGTTGTTGGTTCAGGTGGTCCAAGTGGTCCAAGGCCACCAAAGCCAGGGCCGGGGTCTGGCGCTCTTGGGTATCCAGGCTTTTCCAGACCTGCCACAAGCGGTCGCTGTCGTGTGTTTCGCGCAGAGCGTCTGTCGCCAAACCCCGCAGCAAGGTGCCCGCCACTGCAGGTGAAAACGCCCGGTGTTTCGCCAACAAACGGACCAAATCCAGGGCGGCTGGGTTGTCTCTTTCCATCCGCGCGAGCTTCAGCCGCACCCGCAAGGTCTGGATGCGCCGGCCCGCACCTTGGGGCAACTCTGCCAACCACCGCCGCGCGGCGTCGGGATCTTGGTCCCGCACGGCCCAGGTGGCCGCTCGGATCAAAGCCCCTTCACGCGCCTCGGGGGCCAATTGGGAATGGGTGTGGTCCAGTGCGGCCGCCAGGGCCTGGTCACGCCCCGCCCGGTCACCCAAGGCATGGGCGCTTTCGGCCACCAACACATGGGCCAAAACCTGGGCTTGGTCCCGGTGGCCCAAGGGCTGGCCTTGCAGCGCCTCCAGTTGGCGCAGCACATGAGCGGCTGCACCCCGGGCCCTGACAAACCGACCAGACATTTGGTAAGCCAAGGCATCCAGCAGGGCCGCCAACAAAGCCCGCTCGTGTTGTTGGGCGCGCCAACGCTGCGCCCGCTGGGGCAACCCCCGCAACAAAGAAACCCCTCGCAGGGCGGCATGCAACAACACAAACGCGACCAAAACACCCAACAACACCATGTTGAAGGACATGTCGATGCGGTAAGGGGCCCAAAACAGGGTCACGTTGGCTTGGTTGCCCCCCACCAACAGGGCCAAGCCCACGGCCACCGCCGCAAGCGCCAAAAACCAAAACACGCTGCGCATGGGTGTCTCCTCAACGGCCGCCGGCAGCGGTCACGAGGGCTGCAAGCGTGTCATCGGCCCTGGGCATGTCAGGTTGACCCATGTCACGGTGCAATTGCAGCAGTGTCTCGGCACCGGTTTGCACCGCCACCTGCGCGGGGTCAAAGTAACGCGCCATCAATTGCCGCACAGCCAACACATCCGCCTTGGCGGTGTCGGTTTGCCGGGCCAACAACGCCATGCGAGCGTGCAACAGCCGCAGCTTGAGGTTCTCGCGCGCAAAATACGCCTCTTTAGGCGCCAACAAGGCCGCCTCTGGGCGGTCTATGCGGTTGACCCGCACCAGGTCCGCGACCTGGGTTTGTACACCCGCCCACCATGCGCCTCCCCAGGTGGTCCACATACCGGCCACCGTGGTTTTGAAACGGCCCCAAGCGGAATCGGTCACCACGGGCGGTGGCGGCGCCACTGGTGGGGTCGCCTGCACGGCAGGTGGTTGGGGCTTGGGCGTCCGGGGCACAGGCGGCACGCTGTTGGCCAACGCCCACTGGTCCGCCTGCCGCAACACCTCGTCCAGACGGGTGACCAGTGCGGGCACATCCAACACCTTGGCCGCTTGTATCCGGGCCACATCACGCCCTATGGCCCGCTGCACAGGGTTGAGGCGGGGCTGGGCGGCTTTGGCTATGCGTTGCTCTGCCGCCTGCAACGCCGACACCAAGGGCTGCACGCTGCCGGTCAGTTGGGTGTGTTGCTGGGCCAAACGGATGGCCGATTCCAGGTCCTGCACCAAGCTGTCATCTCGGGAGCGAGACAAACTGAGCATCAGCTCTTCCAGTTGGCTGCGCTGCAAACTCACCTCAGACAAGCGGACCTCGGCCACACTGAGGCGTGCAGCCAACTCTTGCACCTGGGCTTTTGCCTCGTTGGCATGCAGCTCAGACGCCACCACCTTGACCTGGGTATCGGTCGACTGCCGGGCCAATTCCTGGCGGGCTTGGTCGAGTTGGCGCCAGACCACCGCCGTTCCCCCCAAGGCCAGCACAGCCATAACGGTCGCCACCACAGCCCAAGGGAAAGGGCGTGCGGCTACCGGTACAGCAGAGGTGGCTTGAGGGCTGGGGGCTTCGTTATCCATGTCCTGCCGATTCTAGACCGGAGAGCACGTCTGGCAAGGTCGGCCTGACCGTGCGCAGATCTGTCACACCGCGGTCACGCAAGGTCTGAGCGATTCGGGGGTGGGTGGCCAAGGCGCGCAGGCGCTGCCAGGGCGTCTCGGGCCACAAAATGGCCAAATGGCCCACCGCTTCAGAGCTGCTGAACACCCAAACGGCCCCTTGGTTCACGGCTTGTTGTGCACGGGTGGTGTCGGTAACGCTCCAAACAGGCCTTACCCGGCGGTAGGCCACACAACTGTCCACCACCGCCCCGGCCGCCACACAGCGCTGGGCCAACCAATCCCGGCCCTGCCCGGCATCACCCACCTGCGCAGCCGGACCACCACCTCGCACCACCAACACCCGGTGGCCGGGCCGCAAGCCTGGACCCACCACCCCCCACAACGCTTCAGAATCGAACTGGGCGGCGTCTTCCGGTGGGCCATCGATGCGGTCAGCGGGCACACCCTGGGTCTGCAACGCCCTGGCCGTGCCAGGGCCTGG
>JBEBBB010000399.1:0-4007 GCA_041158605.1 Pseudomonadota bacterium | reverse complement strand
CTGGGTGCACGCGATGCCGATGCGGCCTCGGCCTGCATCATTTTGGAACAATTTTTGAGGAGTTTGCCTTGAGCCTCTTGCAACTGGACGCCGAAGCCCTGTACCACGAGCTGTTGCGTGGTGTGCAGGCCTTGGTGGCGGCATGGCCCCCCGGGCCTGGTGTGCGGTTGGTGGGTGTGACCTCGGGTGGCGCTTGGTTGGTACAACGCCTGCAACGCGACTTGGGCCTGCCTGGCGAGCCAGGCGTGATTTCCTCGGCGATGCACCGAGACGATTTCGCCCAGCGGGGGCTGAGCAGCAGCGCCACAACCCGTTTGCCTTTTGACGTGAACCATGCCCAGGTGGTGCTGGTGGACGATGTGCTCTACACCGGCCGCACCTTGCGGGCTGTGATCAACGAGTTGTTTGATTACGGCCGCCCGGCGGCCGTGCGCCTGGCGGTGCTGGTGGACCGGGGTGGGCGTGAGCTGCCCATACAAGCCGACCACGCGGCCGCCCGTGTGACCCTGCCGGCAGACCAGTCTTTGGAACTGGCACAAGACGCACAAGGCACTTTCAGGTTTGTGGTCGAGGCAGCTGGCACCTCGGCACCCAAGGGCTGATCACATGAAAAACCCCCAACTCAACACCCATGGTGAACTGGTGCACCTGCTCTCAACCGAAGGCTTGCCCCGCGCCATCATCAACCAGATCCTGGACACCGCCGACAACTTTGTCAGTGTCAGCGACCGTGAGGTCAAAAAAGTCCCGTTGTTGCGTGGCAAAAGTGTGTTCAACCTGTTTTTTGAGAACAGCACCCGCACCCGCACCACGTTTGACATCGCGGCCACCCGCCTCAGTGCCGATGTGTACACCCTGGACATCGCCCGCAGCTCCGCCTCCAAGGGCGAGTCGCTGCTGGATACCATTGCCAACCTGAGCGCGATGGCCGCCGACATTTTTGTGGTGCGGCACAGCGAGTCGGGGGCACCCTACCTGATCTCGCAGCACGTGGCGCCCCACGTGCACGTGGTGAACGCTGGTGATGGGCGCCATGCCCACCCCACGCAGGGCCTGTTGGACATGTACACCATCCGGCACTACAAAAAGGATTTCACCAACCTGTCGGTGGCCATTGTGGGTGATGTGTTGCACTCCCGCGTGGCGCGCTCTGACATCCATGCCTTGACGACCTTGGGCTGCCCCGATGTGCGTGTGGTGGGCCCCCGAACACTGGTGCCCAGCGATTTGGCGCAGATGGGTGTGCGCGTGTGCCACACCCTGGAAGAGGGCATCAAGGACTGCGACGTGGTGATCACCCTGCGCTTGCAAAACGAGCGCATGAGTGGCGCTTTGTTGCCCTCCAGCCAAGAGTATTTCAAAAGTTTTGGCCTCACACCCGATCGCTTGCGTTGGGCCAAACCCGATGCCATTGTGATGCACCCTGGCCCCATCAACCGGGGTGTGGAGATCGACTCGAATGTGGTGGACGGGGGCCAGAGTGTGGTGTTGCCCCAGGTCACTTTTGGTATCGCTGTGCGCATGGCGGTGATGGGCATCGTGGCGGGCAACGTGGCCTGAGCGGCCTGAAAAGGGAACACAGATGAAGATACTGATCCAAGGCGGTCGTGTGCTCGATCCCGCCTCCGGCTTTGACCAGGTGGTCGATGTGGCTGTGGCAGCGGGCCGTGTCATTTCCATCGGCCAAGTGTCCGGCGATTTTGCGCCCAACCGGACCATCGATGCCCATGGCTGTTGGGTGTTGCCCGGCCTGGTGGACCTGGCCGTGCGCCTGCGCGAACCGGGACAAGAACACGCCGGTATGCTGGAAAGCGAGATGGGTGCCGCTGTGTCGGGTGGGGTGACCAGTTTGGTGTGCCCACCCGATACCGACCCGGTGCTGGATGAGCCCGGTTTGGTGGACATGCTCAAGTTCCGCGCAGAAAAATTGCACCAGGCCCGGGTGTTTCCGTTGGGCGCGTTGACCAGAGGGCTCAAGGGCGAGGTCTTGACCGAAATGGTCGAGCTGACCGAATCGGGTTGTGTGGGTTTTGGCCAAGCCGAGTCGACCGTGGTGAACACCCAGGTGTTGCAACGCGCCCTGCAATACGCCGCCACCTTTGGCTACAGCGTGTGGTTGCGCCCACAGGATTTTTGGCTGGGCAAAGGGGTGGTGGCCAGTGGGCCTTTGGCCACCCGCATGGGCTTGAGCGGGATCCCTGTGGCGGCCGAGTTGATCGCGCTGCACACCGTGTTCGAGCTTCTGCGTGGGGTTTGCAAAGGGGGGGCCGGGGTGCGCCTCCACCTGTGCCGCATCAGCAGTGCAGCGGGACTGGACCTGGTGCGCCAGGCCAAAGCCGAAGGTTTGCCCGTGACCTGCGACGTCAGTGTGCACAACCTGCATTTGACCGACACCGACATCGGTTATTACGACAGCCGCTTGCGCCTTTCGCCACCTGTGCGGCAACAGGCCGACCGCACCGCCTTGCGCCAGGGTTTGGCCGATGGCACGGTCGATGCTTTGGTCTCTGACCACAACCCCGTGGACGCCGATGCCAAAACCTTGCCATTTGCCGAAGCCGAAGCCGGAGCCACCGCGGTGGAGTTGTTGCTCGGTTTGGCTTGCAAATGGGCCGAACAAGATGGGGTGCCTCTGTCGCGCGCCATCGCCACCCTGACCGCCGGTCCCGCCCAGGTATTGGGCGCCAGCTTGGGCACGTTGCAGGCGAGTGTGGGGCGCTTGACCGAAGGTGGTGTTGCCGACCTTTGTGTGGTGGATCCCCGGGCCCCTTGGGCCGTGGTGCCTGCCCAGTTGCGCAGCCAAGGCCACCACACCCCGTTTGCTGGCCATGAAATGCCGGTGGCCGTGCGCGCCACCTTGGTGGGTGGGCAGGTCGCTTACACCAACCGCGCATGAGATCCGCCGTTGCCGCCTGGCGCCTGCTGCGCCTGTTGTGGCATGTGTGGGCGGGGCGCCGAACCCTGGCGGCGGGATGGGACTCGCTCACGCAGACCGAACGGGATGCCACTGTGCAGCGGTGGTCGGCCCAGGCCTTGTCCATTTTGGGTGTGGAACTCCGTGTGGAGGGTGAACCCCCAGCCAACGGACCGGCACTGGTGGTTTGCAACCACGTGTCTTGGTTGGACATCCTGGTGCTGAACGCGGTTCGCCCCTGCCGGTTTGTGTCCAAATCGGATGTCAAAGATTGGCCCTTGTTGGGCCCTTTGGTGGCGGCCTCGGGGACGATGTTTATTGAGCGCACCCAGCGGCGCGATGCGATGCGCGTGGTGCACGGTATGGCGGAGCGCTTGCGTGGGGGGGAGCTGTTGGCCGTGTTTCCCGAAGGCACCACCGGAGACGGATCGGGTGTGTTGCCTTTTCACGCCAACCTGCTGCAGGCCGCTGTGGTCACCGATGTGCCGGTGTGGCCCTTGGCGCTGTGTTACCGGCACAGCCTGGACGCCCAACCACACCCCGCTCCCGTCTACGTGGGCGACACCACCTTGGTTGCTTCGGTGTGGCGTACTTTGACCGCCCGCCATTTGTTAGCCCATGTGTGTTGTGGTCTGCCCGACGCCGCCCAAGGCCGTGACCGCCGCACCTGGTCACACGGCTTGCGCGGCCAAGTGGCCCAGTTGCTGGGCTTGCCCTTAACCGAATAAAAGACGCCTATGCCTTTGCCCGCTCCCGCTCCCCGCCGCCCCATGCACACCCGAGAAGTCACCTACCGGGGTTACCAACGCGATGACGGTTTGTGGGACATCGAGGGTGAACTGCGCGACACCAAACCCCACAGCCTGGTGATCAAGGGTGAGCGCACCTGGGCGCCCCACGAGCCCATACACCACATGCACATACGGGTCACGGTGGATGCCGCCATGGTGATCCAAGCGATCGCTGTGGACATGGAAGCGTGGCCCCATGACACCTGCCCGCAGGCCCAGGACCCCATGCAAGCTTTGGTGGGCGCCACCATGGGGCGGGGGTGGCGCAAGGCCATACAACAACACCTGGGGGGTGTTCAGGG
>JBEBBB010000398.1:0-7971 GCA_041158605.1 Pseudomonadota bacterium | reverse complement strand
GCGTGCCCGTGGGCGGTTTGGCGGGTGACCAGCAAAGCGCGCTGTTTGGGCAAGCCTGTTTTGGCCCTGGTCTGGCCAAAAACACCTACGGGACCGGCTGTTTTATGTTGATGCACACGGGGGCGCAGCGCGCGATGTCGCACAACGGTCTGTTGGCCACCCGTGCGGTGCAACCGGCGGGAGACGGTGCTGCTTTTGCCCTGGAAGGCAGCGTGTTTGTGGGCGGCGCGGTGGTGCAGTGGTTGCGGGATGGGTTGCAATGTATACCGGGCAGTTCCCAGGTGCAGGCCTTGGCTGAAAGCGTGCCCGATGCCGGGGGGGTGGTGTTTGTGCCCGCCTTCACCGGTTTGGGTGCTCCCTATTGGCAGGCCGATGCCCGTGGCGCCATTTTGGGTTTGACCCGGGGCAGCACCGTGGCCCACATCGCCAGGGCCGCCTTGGAAAGCATCGCGTTCCAAAGCGCCGCCTTGTTGCTCGCCATGGGCCGTGACGCCGTCGGCAACGGTGGTTTGCCTTTGAGCGAGTTGCGGGTGGATGGGGGTGCCTCTGTCAACGACCTGTTGATGCAGTTCCAAGCCGATCTGTTGGGCATACCTGTGGTGCGTCCAGAGGTGACAGAAACCACGGCGCTTGGCGCCGCCTATTTGGCGGGTTTGTCCACGGGCGTGTGGCGTGACACCCAGCAGCTGAGCGACATGTGGCGGGTGGGTCGCCGTTTCCACCCCACCATGGCCAGGTCTCAGGCCGCCGCTCGGATGGACGAGTGGGCCCACGCGGTCCGGCAGGCCACAGCGGCGTGATGCCCTAAACCACCTCTCCCATTGCTTCGCGTGTCCGAGCCGCCTCGGCCTCCAACCACGCTGCAAATGCCTGCACCTCGGGCCGGTGGGCGCTGGCCGGGGCGGTAACCAGCCAATAGGCGTAGGGCGAGCCCAGCCGGGTGTGGGGCAGGGGCTCGACCAGGTCACCGTTGGCCAGGTTGTCGGCCACCATGGGCAGGCGGGCCAGGGCCACACCCTGGCCGCTCAGCGCGGCTTGCACGATCTGGCTGGCGTAGTTGAAGTACAACCACCGCACGGCCGACAAACCGGGTGGGGCGTGTTGGTCCAGCCAGCGCGGCCAGCTCAGCCAATGCTGTTGCGAGGGCACGACCTCGCCCGCCTCGATCCAGGTGTGTTGCGCCAGGTCGGCGGGTTGTGCCAGGGGGCGCTCCCGCAACAGCCAGGGGCTGGCCACCTGGGTCAGCTGTTCGCCGAACAGGTAACGCGCGTCGGGCTCGGCTTTGGGCCGGGTGTTGTAGCGCAGGGCCAGGTCCACGTCGGCGTCGGCCAGGTCCACCACCTGGTCGGTGGTGTCGATGCGGATGTCGATGCCCGGGTGGTGGCGGTGAAAGCCCTCCAGCCGGGGTATCAGCCAGGTGGAGGCGAACGACGCCCAGGTGGTGATGGTGACACCTTGCCTTCGCTGTTGCTGACGGATCTGCCGCACGGCGCTGTCTATGCGTTCCAGGCCCGCGGTGGCGCCGCGCAGCAGGGCCGCACCGGCGGCCGTGAGCTCCACCGACCTGGTGTGGCGCACAAACAGCGGGCTGCCCAGTTCGGCCTCCAGGGCCTGTACCTGCCGGCTGACCGCGCTTTGGGTCAGGTGCAAGGCCTCCGCCGCCACCCGGAAATTCAGGTGCTGGGCCACCGCCACAAAGGTGCGCAGGGCACCCACACCCAAAGGGCGGGTGCGTGGGGTGTTGTGGGGTATTGATGCCATTTAGGCATCAATCTACCACACAGGTTTCATTGGACCAATGCCCTTTGTTTTTGGACCATAGAGGCATCAATCCACCCGCCAGGAGTTCACCATGTTGATGCCCGCTTTGTCCGTTTGGGGTGCCTTGACCGGTGCCCGCCGGTTAGCACGTGTTGTGCCGCTGGCCGCCACCCCGTCCACCTTGTGGTGCTTGCGCCCGGGCCAGGCCGCCGGTGTTCGCACCCGCGCCGCCAGTGCCTTGCGGGTGTTGGAGGGGCGGTTGTGGGTGACCCTGGGGGCGGGTGCCGACCCGGTGGACCACTGCCTGGGGCCTGGCGAGGTGTTGCTGGTGCCCATTGGCGCGCACCTGGTGATGGAGCCGCTGTCCTTGGGCGCCGACACCGGCCCGGTGCGGGTGGACTGGTCGGGTGCCGCTGGCACCCCGCAGCCCGCGCCAAGTGGTTGGTCAACCACCCCATAAGCGGCGTTACCATGGTGCCAATACCCTTGGAGAACCCATGACCGCGACCCCCACCCTGCCGGCTTTGGATGGCCGTGCTTTCATCAACGGCCAACGCGTGGCCGCCCGTGACGGGCAGGTGTTTGACAGTTTTTCACCGGTGGACGGCCGCCTGTTGACCCCGGTGGCCCGCTGTGGCGAGGCCGACATCGACGCGGCGGTCCAGGCCGCCCGTGCCGCGTTTGAAGACCGCCGCTGGGTGGGCAAGTCGCCGGCCCAGCGCAAGCGCGTCATGCAAAAGTTTGCCGACCTGGTGCAGGCGCATGGCGACGAACTCGCCCTGACCGAGACCCTGGACATGGGCAAACCCGTGCGGTACGCCAAGGGCGTGGACGTCAACAGCGCCGCCAACTGCCTGCGCTGGTACGGCGAAGCGGTGGACAAGGTCTACGACGAGATCGCCCCCACCCCCGACACCGCCTTGGCCCTGGTGACCCGCGAACCCGTGGGTGTGGTGGGTGTGATCGTGCCCTGGAACTACCCCATGATCATGGCCGCCTGGAAGATCGCCCCGGCGCTGGCGGTGGGCAACTCGGTGGTGCTCAAGCCCAGCGAAAAAAGCCCCCTGACCGCCCTGCGCCTGGCCGAGCTGGCCCTGGAGGCGGGCCTGCCACCCGGTGTGTTCAACGTGGTGCCAGGTTACGGCCCTGAAGCGGGCAGCCCCCTGGCCCTGCACATGGACGTGGACTGCATCGCCTTCACGGGCAGCACCCGTGTGGGCAAGCAGATCCATGTGATGGCGGGGCAGAGCAACCTCAAGCGCGCCTGGACCGAGCTGGGTGGCAAGTCCCCCAACATCGTGTTCGCCGATTGCCCCGACCTCGACCGGGCGGTGGACGCGGCGGTGGGCAGCATCTTTTTCAACCAGGGGGAAAGCTGCAACGCGCCGTCGCGCCTGTTTGTCGAGGCCAGCATCAAAGAGGCCTTTCTGGAAAAAGCCTTGGCCAAGGTGCCCGCCTACCAGCCAGGCAACCCCCTGGACAAGGCCACCGTGATGGGTGCCATCGTCGATGAAACCCAGTTGGCTACCGTCATGCGCTACATCGAATCGGGCCGGCGCGAGGGTGCCAAGCTCTTGACTGGTGGCGAGCGGGTAGCGCCGGTGGCCGGTGGTTGCTACGTGCAGCCCACCATTTTTGATGGCGTCACCAACACCATGACCATCGCCCGCGAGGAGATTTTTGGTCCTGTGTTGTCGGTGTTGTCGTTCACCGACGCGGCCGATGTGGTGCGCCAGGCCAACAGCAGCGTGTACGGTTTGCAAGCCGCTGTCTGGACCAGGGACATCAACAAGGCCCATGGGGTGGCGCGCGCCCTGCGGGCCGGCACTGTGCACGTCAACCAGTACGACGAAGACGATATCACCGTGCCGTTTGGCGGGTTCAAACAAAGCGGCGTGGGGCGCGACAAATCGCTCCACGCCTTTGACAAGTACACCGAAACCAAAACCACCTGGATCCGGATCGATTCCCCCCTGTGAGGAGATGGCCATGAACGCGATGAACGACCCCACCCCCGTGCACAACAACGCCTCCTGGCACGCGCGGCGCCAGGCCGCCACCCCCCGTGGTGTGGCCGTGTTGGGCGATTTCTACATCGAAAAAGCCCGCAATGCCGAGTTTTGGGACATTGAGGGCAAGCGCTACATCGACTTTGCCGGGGGTATCGCGGTGCTCAACACCGGGCACCTGCACCCGCGCGTCAAAGACGCCATCGCCGCCCAGCTGGAGCGCTTCACCCACAGCTGCTACCAGGTGGTGCCTTACCCCGAATACGTGTCGCTGGCCGAGCGGCTGAACGCCCTGGTGCCCATCGCTGGGCCGGTGAAAACGGCGTTTTTCTCCACGGGTGCCGAAGCGGTGGAAAACGCCGTCAAGATCGCCCGGGCCGCCACCGGCCGCAGCGGGGTGGTGGCGTTTGGTGGGGCCTTCCACGGGCGCAGCCTGTTCGCCGTGTCGCTCACCGGCAAGGTGCAGCCCTACAAAGCCGGTTTTGGACCTTTCCCGCCCGAGATTTACCACGTGCCTTTCCCCTGCCATTGCGCCTCGCTCGACGAGGTCAAACGCGCGGTGGACCACCTGTTCAAGGCCGACATCGAGCCCAGCCGCGTGGCCGCCTTCATTTTTGAACCGGTGCAGGGCGAGGGTGGTTTTAACGTCATCCAGTCCGAGGCGGTGCGCTGGTTGCGCCAGCTGTGTGACCAGCACGGCATCCTGATGATCGCCGACGAGGTGCAAACCGGTTATGGTCGCACGGGCAAGCTGTTTGCCATGGAGCACTTTGGCGTTCAACCCGACCTCATGACCTTGGCCAAAAGCCTGGCCGGCGGCACCACCTTGTCGGCGGTTTGCGGGCGCGCGGCCGTGATGGATGGCCCGGCACCCGGCGGCTTGGGTGGCACCTACGCCGGCAACCCCCTGGCCATCGCGGCCGCCCACGCGGTGTTGGACGTTATGCTTGAAGAGCGCCTGCCCGAACGCGCCCAGGTGCTGGGCGACCAAATGGTGGCCCACCTGCACGCCGCCAAGGCGCAGCACGCTTTTGTGGGCGACGTGCGCGGCCTGGGGGCCATGGTGGCGTGCGACTTTGTGCACCCCGAGACCGGGGCGCCGGACGCCGACCGGGCCAAAAAGGTCCAGGCCGAGGCCTTGAAGCGTGGCCTGTTGTTGCTCACCTGTGGGGTCTATGGCAACACCTTGCGTTTCCTCTTCCCCCTGACCATTGAAGACGCTTTGTTCCACGAGGGCTTGGGGGTGTTGGACGCCGCCCTGGCGGCGGCCGCATGAGCGCGGGTGCCGCCCCCAGCGGCGTGGCGGCGGTGCAAGCCCACCTGGCGGGGCGGGGGGTGCACACCGTGCTTGCGCAGTTCACCGATTTGCACGGTGTGCCCAAAGGCAAGTACCTGCCTTTGGACGCGTTGCCGGCGGCGGTGGCCGAAGGGGCGGGATTTGCGGGGCCCAGCATCTGGGGCACCGGCCTGCCTCGCATGGGCCCCACCAGCGAGTACATGGGCCGCGTCGTGCCCGGAAGCTTGCAACCACTGCCCTTTATGCCCGGCGTGGCCCACGCGGTGTGTGACGGTTACGCAGGTGGTGAACCCTTGGCCACCTGTTCGCGCCAGGTGCTGAAACGCCAAGTCGACCGCTTGGCCGAGCGTGGCTGGACCCTGTGGGTGGGGGTGGAGCCCGAGTTTTTCCTGCTGCACAAGGGGCCCGATGGCCGCTGGGCGACCTGGGACGACCAAGACCGCTTGGACAAACCGTCTTACGACCTGAAGTCGCTGGGGCGGCGGTTCGGGTTCCTGGAGGACATGCGCCGTCACCTGTTGGCCTTGGGGTTTGGGTGGCAACAAACCGACCACGAAGACGCCCCTGGTCAGTACGAGATCAACTACCGGCACGACCACGCCCTGGCCGCCGCTGACCGCTACCAGCTGTTCAAACTCACAGCCCACCACGTGGCCGAACAACATGGTGCCACCTTTTCGGCCATGCCCAAACCCCTGGCCGAGGCGCCAGGCAGCGGCTTGCATTTTCACCTCAGCTTGACGGATGCCCACGGCCAAGCCTTGATGGGTGACCCTTTGGGCGCAATGGGTTTGAGCAAAGTTGGCGCTCACTTCGCGGCGGGGTTGTTGCACCACGCCGACGCCTTGGCCGCCCTGTGCGCCCCCACCGTGAACAGCTACCGCCGCCTGGCAGTGGGCCGCAGCGCGTCGGGCACCACCTGGTCCCCGGTGTGGAAAACGGTGGGCGAGAACAACCGCACCTGTTTGGTCCGCACCGTGGCGGGGCGTTTGGAGTGGCGCCTGCCCGATCCGTCCTGCAACATCTACCTGGCCTTGGCAGCCACCCTGGCGGCCGGTTTGGATGGCATCGACCGGGCGCTGCCTGCCCCAGCACCCTGCACCGAAGACCTGTACCAACGCCACGCATCCGGGGCCCCCATGCCTGGGCGTTTGCCCCGCGACCTGCACGCCGCCCTGGAGGCCTTGGCCGCCGATACGGCCTTGAGGGATACTCTGGGTTTTGACGTCTGCGAGCGCTTCATGGACATGAAATGGCAGGAATGGGATGCGTACAACCTCGCGGTCGGTGACTGGGAGTGGCGGCGTTACGCCGATTTCTTTTGATGACCGGGCCTGGGGCTGCAGCCCCCACCGTCTGGACCAAAACCGCTGACCGGCCCTTGCGCAGCTGGCGCAAGACGCTGGCCGTTTGGGCCATGGCGCGTTTTTTGGGG
This sequence comes from Pseudomonadota bacterium, assembly GCA_041158605.1. Lineage (GTDB taxonomy): Bacteria > Pseudomonadota > Gammaproteobacteria > Burkholderiales > Burkholderiaceae_C > JBEBBB01. The sequence continues at coordinate 1,469 of JBEBBB010000398.1, read as the reverse complement.
GTGCGGGTGCCCTGGTCGGCGGTCAGCCAGCGCGATGGGGTGGCTTTGCTGGCCCATGAACACCGCCGTTTGCTGGCCTTGGGGGCCGCTGGCGAACACGTGCCGGTGGTGGTCGCCTTTGATGGCCACCGCTTGTCCACTGCCGATGTGGGGCCCACCCTGGACACTGTTTTGCACGCCCTAGCGGACAACACCTCACGCCTGCAATTGATGCGCGCTGCGGCCACCGATTTGGCGGGTTTCCACACCCGGGGGCAGTGGCATGGGGGTGCCCAGGCACGCAACCTGACCTGGAACGGGCAGGTGTTCAGCCGGTTTGATTTTGAGGAAACCCTGCACCCCGCCATGCCCTTGGCCACTGTTCAGGTGTACGACGCGTTGCAGTTGTTGCTGTCGTTCAGCCCATGGTTTGCCCTGCTTGGACCACAAGCGGTGGAGCAGGTGTTGCAAGCCTACGAGCAGGCCCGCCCGCACACCGGTCTCAAGCCTTTTTGTGCCACTTTGGCCCCACGGTTGCAGCGCTTGTTGTGGTGGGTGGACCGCACCGGTTGGTGGCGGGACTCCCGCGAGGCCCGCCGGGTTCGGGTTTTGGTGGCGGGGCTACAGGCGTTTTCGCGCTCCGTCAGTTCTTGATGCGGCAGGTGTTGAAGCCGAAAATCGCATAAGGCGGGCACCAGCCCAGCAGACCCGTTAACAGGGGAACCACGCCGATGTAACCCCACAGGCCGACGGTGTTGGTGACCGCCAGCGCGATCAAGACCACACCTGCCACGATGCGAATGATGCGGTCGATACCGCCAACGTTTTTGCCCATGTCCGTGCTCCTAAAAATGATCAGAACGCCCATTGGGCCACGCTGCGTGGTGCTTGTCTGTGACCGAAGTCACCCACGTTGGCTGGCCAGTTGTCTCAAAGCCTCGGGGTCGGCAATGGTGATGCTTTCGCGCGACAGGCCCACCCAGCCCTCCCGTTCGAAACGGTGCAGCAGCCGTGTCACGATCTCTCGCACGGTACCCAGCTCGTCGGCCAGCGCTTGGTGGGTGGTGTGCAACACCGGCCCTTGGCCCAGCAGCGCAGCGGCCAGCCGGCTGTCCAGTTTTTGGAAGGCAATCGCATCGATCAGACCGGTCAGATCGCCCATGCGGGCGGCGAACAGGCCCAGCACATAGTCCCGAAACGGGGTGTGGTTCAACGCCTCTTGGAAAGTGGCCGGTGGCAACAAGGCCAAGGTGGTGTGGCGTGTGGCCACACCCTTGCCGCCCAAACCCTGGTGGGCGAACAGGCTGGCGGCCGATACCAGGCACAACTCCCCTGGCAACACACGGTAGAGTTCGAGCTCACGGCCACCGCTGGAGCTGCGGGAGACCCGGACCTCACCCTCCACCACCAATGGAAAACCCAGGCAGGGGCTGTTTTCTTCAAACAGCACAGTCCCCTTGGGGGCCTCCCTCAGTGGCCAGTGGTCCAGT
>JBEBBB010000397.1:0-3576 GCA_041158605.1 Pseudomonadota bacterium | reverse complement strand
ATCGGACAGGAACACCAGTCCGGCATTGAGTTTGACGGCGACGCAGTAGGTCATGTGGGGGTTAAACGTATAAAAACGGGGCGGGGTTCGGTGGGCGCGGCATGCCCACGGTGTTGCCTGTCTTCACTGGTGCTTGGCAGCCAAGTGGGCTTGGTGGTCGATTTCAGTGATCATGGTGTTTTTCAAGGCGCCCCGCAATCGCGCCAGATGAGGGTCGATAGCGCTTATCAACGCCTTGGGATTATAGGTTTGTCGAGTAAAGGCCACGCCGAGGTGTGCTTGAATAATCGCAACATGCGATAATCAAGCCATGCACGTGATATCCAAAAAAGCCTTGACCGATTTTGGGTACAAGCATCCACGTGCACGTGAACCCTTGCTGGTGTGGCATCAATTGGTGTGTGCTTCGGGTTTTCAGAATTTCACCGAGGTTAAAAAGGTGTTCAACACAGCCGACTATGCAGACCCGTACACGGTGTTTGATATTGCGGGCAACCACTTCAGGGTCATTACGGTGATCCATTACAACCGGCAGAAGGTCTATATCCGTGACGTGTTGACCCATGCCGGGTATGACTTTTGGAACAAGGCACAAAGGAGCCGAAAACCATGACCGTAGTCGCCTTTAACCCCGATATTTTGGTCCCTGCATGGACGGCTTTCCAGCGCGCTTTGCCTGTGCGCTTGGCTGCGATACAAACACCCGGCGACTATGAACGCGCCGTTGAATTCATGAACCAACTGCTCGATGTGGTTGGGGATGATGAGGAGCACGAGCTGGCCGACATGCTCGAACTGTTGGGGCAACTGATTGAAGACCACGACAAGCAATACCATGTGTTGCCCGATGCCGAACCCGCGCAGGTGTTGCGCTTTCTGATGAATCAACACGGACTGAAGCAGGCCGATCTGGCCAGCGAGCTGGGTAGCCAATCGGTGGTCAGCGAGGTGCTGAATGGCCGCCGCCAGGTCAACGCCCGGCAAGCCAAGGCACTGGCTTTGCGCTTTGGCGTGTCCGCAGCGGTGTTTATCTGACCCTGGTTTTTTTCGGTTTTAACCCGGCGGCTGTGCCAGGGCCTTGAGTTTGTACAGCAGGTCCAGGGCTTCCCTGGCGCTCAGGTTGTCGGGCTCCACCCGGGCCAAGGCCTGCTCCACCGCGCTGGGCTCGGGTGTGGCGGCGGCCGGAGGCGGGGCGAACAGGTCGACCTGGGCCTGGGTTTGTTGGCTCTGGCGCTCCAGGTCTTCCAGGGTTTGGCGGGCGTGTTGCACCACGGCCTGCGGCACACCGGCCAGCCGGGCAACCTGCACACCGTAGCTGCGGCTGGCCGGGCCCGCTTCGATGCGGTGCAAAAATACGATGTCGCGGCCCTGGCTTTCCACCGCGCTCACGTGCACGTTCTGGGCGGCGTGGTGGCTGGCGGGGAAGTCGGTCAGCTCGAAGTAGTGGGTGGCGAACAGGGTGTAGGCCTTGACCTTGTCGTGCAGGTGAGTGGCAATGGCCGCCGCCAGCGCCAGGCCGTCGAAGGTGGAGGTGCCCCGGCCGATCTCGTCCATCAGCACCAGGCTGTTGGGCGTGGCGCCGTGCAGGATTTGCGCCGCCTCGGTCATCTCCAGCATGAAGGTGGACTGGGCGTTGGCCAGGTCGTCGGCGGCCCCGATGCGGGTGTGGATCGCGTCCAGCGGCCCCAGGCGGCAGCTGTCGGCGGGCACGTAGCTGCCCACGCTGGCCAGCAGCGCGATCACGGCCACCTGCCGCATGTAGGTCGATTTACCGCCCATGTTGGGTCCGGTGATCACCTGCATGCGGGCCTTGGGGCCCATGGACGTGTCGTTGGCGATGAAGTGGCCACCCCCGGTTTCGTTAAGTCGGGCCTCGACCACCGGGTGCCGCCCGCTGCGGATGTCGATGCAAGGCTCGATGGTGAACACCGGCGCGGTCCAGTTCAGGGTCAGCGAGCGCTCGGTCAGGGCGCACAGGGCGTCCAGGTCGGCCAAAGCGCGGGCCAGGTCGCCCAGCGCGGGCACGTGGTCTTGCAGCTGGTCCAGCAGGCCCTCGTACAGCCATTTTTCGCGTGCCAGGGCGCGCTCTTGGGCGCTCAGTGCCTTGTCTTCAAAGGCCTTGAGTTCGGGGGTGATGTAGCGCTCGGCGTTTTTCAGGGTCTGGCGGCGGCGGTAGTCGGCCGGGACCTTGTCGAGCTGGCCCTGCGTGACCTCGATGTAAAACCCGTGCACCTTGTTGAACTGCACCCGCAGGTTGTTGATGCCGGAGCGCTCGCGCTCGCGGGCCTCCATGTCCAGCAAAAACGCGTCGCAGTTGTTTTGAATGCCCCGCAGCTCGTCGAGCTCGGCGTCAAAACCGTGGTTGATGACCCCCCCATCGCGCACCAGGGCGGCGGGTTCGGGCAGCAGGGCGTTTTGCAACAGCGCGGCGCAACCCGGCGGTGGTTGCAGCTGCTGGGCCAGGTGCGACAACAGTGGCACCGCCGGGGTGTGACCGGGCAGCTGTTGCAGGGCCTGGGCCAGGCCCGACGCCAGGTCGTTGGCCTTGTGCAAGGTGAAGGCCAAACCCACCAGCTCGCGCGGGCGCACCTGGCGCAAGGCCACACGGGCGGTGATGCGCTCCACATCGGCCGACCCTTTCAGGGCCAGGCGCAGCGGGTCGCACAGCCCGGCGCGCAGCGCCCCCAGGGCTTGCAAGCGGGCTTTGGCGGTGCCGCGGTCGCGCTCGGGTTCCAGCAACCAGCGTTTGAGCGTGCGGCTGCCCATGCCGGTTTGGCAGGTGTCGAGCAGCGAAAACAGGGTGGGGGCGGGCTCGCCCCGCAGGGTCTGGGTCAGCTCCAGGTTGCGCCGGGTGGTGGCGGGCAGGTCGATCAGGGCCTGCGGCCGTGCCACCTGCAACTGCCGCACGTGGGCCAGGGCCCGCCCTTGGGTGTGTTCGGCGTAGTCCAGCAGGGCCGAGGCGGCGGCGTGGGCCTCGGGCAGGGCGTCGGCGCCCCAGCCGGCCAGGCTGCCGGTGTGCAGCTGGTCGCACAGCTTGCGCTTGCCCAGGGCGGCGTCAAACGCCCAAGCGGGGCGCACCGCCAGGGTCAGGCGGGCTTGGGGCCCCAGGGGCGACCACGCCGGCCACTGCCGTTGCCAGTCTTGCAGCTGTTGTTCAAAAGCGGGGGTGGTGTCGGCGCTGTAAAGCAGCTCGCTAGGACCCACCCGCACCACCCAGCTTTGCAGGTCGCTGCTGGGGCATTGCCCCAGGTGCAACACACCCTGGGTCACGCTCAGCCAGGCCAGGCCACACTGGCCGCGCGCGCCTTGGTGCACGGCCAGCAACACGGCTTCGCTTTTGTCGTTGAGCAGCTCTGTGTCGGTGAGGGTGCCGGGGGTGACCACCCGCACCACCTTGCGCTCCACCGGGCCTTTGCTGGTGGCTGGGTCGCCCACCTGCTCACAAATGGCCACCGATTCGCCCAGTTTGATCAACCGGGCCAGGTAGGTTTCGACCGAGTGAAAAGGCACCCCGGCCATGACCACCGGTTCGCCCGCCGACTGGCCGCGCCGCGTCAGGGTGATGTCGAGCAAACG
>JBEBBB010000396.1:0-5940 GCA_041158605.1 Pseudomonadota bacterium | reverse complement strand
TGACCACAAACCCCAGGCTGACCAAGGGATAGGCCAAGCTCACGTCGAGGCGGGACAACACCCACAACCAAGCCACCGCACTCAAACCATACAGGCCCATGCCACCCCACACCCACGGGTTGAGCAGCGCCTGGGTGTAAGTACCCACCACCCCACCAGCGGTCTGGGCGGCAGCCATCCCTTGTTTCATGGCCAGTTGGGCCAATGCCGACAACAACACACACCCCAAGGCGAGCAACAACGGCAACAACTTGCTGGACATACGTTTACCTTGTCAAAACCTTCAAAAACCTGTGGTGGCCAAGGCCCCCAAAAGCCCCAACGCCAACACCAACACCCAGCTGAAGGGGTCGCGCAAGGCAAACTGCAAGGGGTCTTCCCCCCGCAACTCCCGCCGGCTGGTTTTGAGCCACATGCGCATGATCCACCACAGCAGCAACGGTGCCGCCCCCCACAACCACGCGGGCTGGGCGTACAAGGCCCGACCGGTCTGGCTGTCCACATAAAGGGCCAACACCAGAACCGTCAAAAACCCACTGGACACACCCATGGCCCGCAAGCTGGCCAGATCGTCCTGGTGGTAACCCCGGCCACGGGCTTGGGTTTTTTGGTCATCGGCCAAGACCTCTTCCAACTCTGCACAACGTTTGACCAGAGCCAAGCTCAGAAACAAAAACACCGATATCGCCAACAGCCAGTTGGACAGCTCAACCCCAACCGGTACAGCGCCAGCCACCAAGCGCAGGGTGTAGAGGGCCGACAACACCAACACATCCAACAAAGCCACCCGTTTGAGCCGCAGCGAATACGCCAAGGTGGTGGCGGTGTACAACAACAACAAGGCCAAAAGGCTCAGCGACAACCAGGCCGCCCCCCACAAGGCCAGCCCCATCAAACACCCCGAGACCACCACAGCCTGTGCCACGGGTATGGTCCCCGCCGCCAGAGGGCGCGTACGCTTGTGGGTGTGGCGCCGGTCATTCGGCAGATCCAACAAATCGTTGACGAGGTATGTGGCCGAAGCGCACAAACCAAACACCACAAACGCCCCCAAGACCATCCCCCAAGCACCGGGCTCCCACCGGTGGGCGGCCAGCAAAGGAATGAACAAAAGCGCGTTTTTCGCCCACTGGGTCAGGCGGATGGCCTTGGCCCAGGTCCGCAGCCCCACTGCAGGCCCCGAAAAAACCCGGGGCTGTGCGTGGACCTGGCGCAAGCGCAGCAACACGCCAGGCGGTGCGTTCACCGCGATGGCCTCGGCCGCACCGGTCCACACGGGCAAATCATCGCTGCTGTTTCCCGCGTAGGCATACCCGGGCGCGCCCAAACCACGGGCGTGTTCGCTGATGGCCCGTTGTTTGCGGGACTGGCTGAGGTTGACACCCTCGGTACCCGGCCCATTGCTCGCCAAGACCCCGTCCGCTCCCCCCCAGGCATTGGCCACCGCTTGAGCCACCCGGGCATCCGCCGCTGTGGCCAAAAACACCAAGCGCCCAGTTTGGCGCTCTTGCGCCACCCAGTCTTTGAAAGCCATGTGCCAGGGCAACCCTCCTGCATCCAATGCCACGTGGTCAGACACCCGTTGCTTGAGGTGGGCTTTGCCCTTCAACCACCACCACACCAACACAAACAAGAACACAGGGTTGCGTTTGAGCAACAGCAACACCAGCTCGTGCAAGGTGTCGGTCTGCACCAGCGTACCGTCCAAATCCACATACAGAGGCAGGTGGGCCTGGGGCTTGGGCGGGGTCAGATCGGAGGGCATGTGGGTCAGCGAGGGGTAAACGCCGATTGTAGGCATGGGGTGCCGCACGCGAAGTGGCGCTACCATAGACCTCACACCTCCCCACCCACCAGGGCCCTGGCATGACCACACCCCTTCTCCCTCCACCGCTGGTCAGGGCCGAACCCCTGGCCGATGGTCGCCGTCGCTGGGTGGGCTGGTACTGGTCCAGCAACCCCCTGGACCCCAACCCGCTGGACCCTTGGCGCACCGAAACCGCCGTACCACACCTGGCCGATGCCATGCCCTGCCTGTGGGCCGATCAAACCGAATGTGGCGCCATCACCAGGGTCCCTGCGCATTTTCCAGCACAGACCGCCCCAACGGCACGGATCGTGGGGCCCTGGTACCTGGCCCCGCCAGGTGCACCAACCCAGGCTGGTCGCAAGGCGCAAGCCTTGCAGCTCTTGCAACTGGTCACAGCGGATGCCGAGACCCATGCGCTGGAGGATGTGTTCCGCTTAGACCCGGCGCTGACCTACCAGCTGCTCAAACTGGTCAACGCCGCCGGCACCGGCAGCGGGCGAACTGTCAGCAGCCTGTCCCAAGCCATTCTGTTGTTGGGCCGACAAACCTTGCAACGGTGGTTGCAGCTGATGGTTTTTTCAGCCCGCGATGACGATCCGCGCTGTGCACTGTTGTTGCCCCATGTGGTCTTGCGGGCCAGGGGCATGGAGTTGTTGTGCCTAACCCTCGGAGGCGACCGGCGCGCCCAAGAAGAGGCGTTTGTGACCGGGATGTTGTCTTTGCTGGATGTGCTGTTTGGCCAACCCGCCAAGGAAGTGCTCGCCCCTTTGGCCCTGGCCCCGCACCTGCAGCTGGCCTTGACCGAGGGCTTAGGGGATTTGGGCGGGTTGTTGGCGCTGTGGAAATCCATGGAAGAAGCCGACTTTGCCGGGTTGACCGACCGGCTCGCCAACTGCGCCCTGGACACCACCACCTTCAATCACTTGCTGGTACAAGCCTGCCATTGGGTGGGACAGACCTTACCCACGCCGACCAGCGGGGGGGGCCGTGCCTGAAACCAGGAGCCCCACCACCGCGGTGGTCTCGATCGACCCCTTGGGCTATATCACCCATTGGAGCGCTGCGGCCTGCACACTGTTCGGGCACACGCCTGCCGAGGCGCTGGGACAACACATTTTGATGCTCCGCCCCGACGAACCCGGGCTGGCCGAACTCGAGGCCCTGGGGCGCCCAGGCGGGCTGACCGTCACCCGCCACAACCGGGCCGGTTTGCCCCTGACCCTGCAACTCACGGTCACGGCCGACCAAGACCCCCACCAACGCGTCACCACACTGCACGCCCACTACGCACCAGTGCTCCCGACCCTGAGCGACAGCGAACGCCACCGCTTGTACCGCCGCATCATTGAAGACAGCAGCCAGGGTGTGTTGGTCACGGATGCGCAAGAACGCATCGTGATGGTGAACACCGCCTTTACCCGCATCACGGGCTACACCGCTGCAGAGGCTCTGGGTCAAACCCCAGACCTGCTGCGGTCTGGCCGGCACGATGCAGCGTTCCGGGCCCAGGTCAGGGGCGCCATGCAGGGCACTGGTTTGTGGCTGGGTGAGATCATGGGGCGCCGCAAAAATGGCGAGGTGTTTCCCCAGTCGGTGTCCATCAGCACCATCCGTAACGACCAAGGCGAGGTCACTCACGCGTTTTCGATTTTTTCGGACATCACGGAACACAAACAAACCGAAGCACAACTGCAACGCCTGTCGCATTACGACACGGCCACCGGGTTGCCCAACCGCACCCTGTTCAACGAATTGCTGGGCACCAGCTTGGGACAGGCGCGGCGCCAACACACCAACGCGGCGGTGTTGGTGGTTCAGTTGCAACGGTTATCGGGGGTCTACGACAGCCTGGGCCACGAAGCCGGGGACCTTTACGTGCAGCACATGGCCTTGCGCTTGCGCGCCACTTTGCGCGAAACCGACACCCTGGCCCGCCTGGGCCACGACAAATTCGCCATATGCCTGCCCGCGGTACCGGTGCAGGAACACGCTGCATTGGTGGCCCAAAAACTGCTCAACGCGCTGCGACCGGCCCACCGTGTAACTGGACACGAGGTGCCAGGTGACGCCTCCACAGGCATTGCGTTGTACCCGCTGAATGGCACAGATGCCGCCACCTTGTTGCGCTGCGCCGAGCTGGCCAACGCCAAAGCCCACAGCGACAACGACAGCGATGGCACACTGCTGTTTTTCAGCGACGAGATGAACGCCCGTGCCACAGAGCGTTTTCGGATCGAAAGCGGGCTGCGGCAGGCCCTGGCACAAGGTGGCCTGGAGTTGCATTACCAACCCAAGGTGAGCCTGCGCAGCGGGCGCATTGTGGGTGCCGAGGCCCTGGTCCGCTGGCAACACCCTCAACAAGGGTTCATTCCGCCGGGGCAATTTATACCCGTGGCAGAAGAAACCAGCCTGATTTTGGAGTTGGGTGACTGGTTGCTGAATGAAGCTTGTCGGCAAATGCGGGCCTGGCAAGACCAGGGTTTGCACATGCCCCCCATCGCCATCAACTTGTCAGCACGCCAGTTCACCCCCCAACTGCCAGGCCAGATCGAAGGTCTGTTGCAAACACATGGCCTGCAGGCCCGCCAGCTCAAACTCGAAATCACCGAAACATTGGTGGTCAGGGGCCCCGATGAGGTGGTGCCCACCATGAACGAGTTGGTTGCCATGGGCCTGGACATCGCCTTGGACGACTTTGGCACCGGGTATTCGAGCCTCGCTTACCTCAAACGTTTCCCGATACAAACCCTGAAAATCGACCGCGCGTTTGTGGAGGGCATCCCACTTGATGCCAACGACTGTGCCATCGCACAAGCCATCGTCACCATGGGGCAACAGCTGCGCCAGGAGATTGTGGCCGAAGGGGTTGAAACACACGAGCAAATGGTTTTTTTGAAAAACCTGGGCTGTGACCAGTTACAAGGTTACCTGTTCAGCAAACCAGTCCCCGCCTCTGCGTTTGAACAGATGGTGCGCGAAGACAAACGCCTGTCGCTCAGCTGACCGGCACGCCAGACCGGCCGACCTACACTGAGGCCTGACCATGAACAGCACCACCTTTGACCACATCGTCATCGGCGCCGGCACAGCCGGGTGCCTGTTGGCCAACCGGCTGAGCGCCGAGCCGAACAACCGGGTTTTGCTTTTGGAAGCAGGTCCCCCAGACCGCTACCACTGGATACACATACCCGTCGGTTACCTGTATTGCATCGGCAACCCCCGAACCGATTGGCTGTACCAAACCGAACCGGATCCAGGGTTGAACGGCCGGCGTTTGCGCTACCCCCGGGGCCGCACCTTGGGCGGGTGCAGCAGCATCAACGGCATGATTTACATGCGAGGCCAGGCCCGGGACTACGACCTCTGGGCGCAGCTCACAGCAGACCCCGAATGGTCCTGGGCCCGGTGCCTGCCCGACTTCATGGCCCACGAAAACCACCACAGGCTGGATGCGTCCACCCCAGACCACACCACAGCCCCCTTCTGGGGTGTGCACGGCCACCCGAACCACCACAGCGCCCAGCGGAGCACCGGCGAGTGGCGGATCGAAAAACAGCGGCTGCGGTGGGACATCCTGGATGCCTTTGCACAAGCGGCGGAACAAGCGGGCATACCGGCCACGCCGGACTTCAACGGGGGCAACAACGAGGGGGTGGGGTATTTTGAAGTGAACCAAAAAAGCGGCTGGCGGTGGAACACCTCCAAAGCTTTTTTGCGCCCGGTGCAACACCGCCCGAACCTGACGGTTTGGACTGGGGCACAGGTGCGGCAACTGGTCTTGGAACGAACACCACAAGGTTCACTGCGTTGCACAGGCGTGGTGGTGGAGCGGGCGGGCCAGCGCACCACCGTGGGAGCGGCGCGCGAGGTGGTGTTGAGTGCGGGCGCCATCAACTCACCCCACCTGCTGCAACTCTCAGGCATAGGCCCAGGTCGGCTGTTGCAAGAACAAGGTGTGCCCGTGCGGGTGGACCTTCCGGGGGTGGGGGCCAATTTACAGGACCACCTTCAAATACGCACCGTTTTTAAAGTCACAGGGGCCACCACGTTGAACACCTTGGCCCACACCTGGTGGGGCAAGGCGCGCATTGGGCTGACATACGCCTGGAACCGCAGTGGCCCCATGAGCA
>JBEBBB010000395.1:0-4215 GCA_041158605.1 Pseudomonadota bacterium | reverse complement strand
CGTTTTGTTGTCGCCCACCTTCACCGCCGGGATGGTGCTGAGCCTGTCGTTGATCATGGCCATCGGCCCACAAAACGCCCACGTGCTGCGCATGGGCTTGCAACGCCAGCACCTGTGGCTGACCGTGGCCGTGTGTGTCGTGGCCGATGTGGCGCTGATCGGCTTGGGGGTGCTGGGTCTGGCCCAGCTGGGCGGTTTGTCCGACAAGCTGCAAGGCGCATTGGTCGGGGCTGGCGTGCTGTTTTTGCTGGTTTACGGTTGGCAGGCCGCGCGCCGGGTGTGGCGGCCGGTGGCGGCACCGGTTGGGGCCACTGCAACGGCTACACACGGCGCGCTCACCCCCCTCACCCGCCGCCAAGCGGTGGCCACCGCCCTGGCGTTTTCGTGGCTCAACCCCCATGCGTGGTTGGACACCGCGGTGTTGATCGGCACCGCCTCGCTGGCTTACGGCACCCCGGGCAACACCGTGTTTGGTGCGGGCGCGGCGGTGGGGTCGGTGGTGTGGTTTTTGGCCCTGGGCGCCGCCGTGTTCTGGCTGGGCCGGCGCATCGGGTCGGTGGCGGTGTGGCGGGCCGTGGACGCCGTGGTGGCTTTGATGATGTGGGGGACCGCGGGCTGGTTGGTGGTGGGGTTGTTTTGAACGGTTGGCCCCGTTCTCACCCCCGCGACCAAAAATCCGGTTGGCTGTAGCGTTCTTTCAAGAAGTCGATCCACAGCCGCATGCGCAGGGCCAGGTGTTTGCGCTGGGGGAAGACCGCGTAAATGCCGTTGGGTGGCGCGGCATAGGCGTCCAGTACGGGCACCAGGCGGCCCGCCGCGATGTCGGCGTCCACCTCCCAGGTGCTGCGCCAGGCGATGCCCCGGCTTTGCAAACACCAGTCGTACAGCACCTGGCCGTCGGAGCAATCCAAGGGGCCATGGGGGCGCAGGTGGGTGATTTCGGGGGGCTGGCCCCCGGTGCCAGGCAGTTGGAAGGCCCAACCCCGTGTTTGCGACGCGTCCGATGACAACACCAGGCAATCGAAACGTTGCAGGTCGTCCGGGTGTTTGGGGCGGCCGTGCTGGCGCAGGTACCGTGGCGTGGCCACACACAAGCGGCGGTTGTCCGCCAAGCGCACGCTGACCAAAGAGGAATCTGGCAGGTCGCCCACCCGCACAGCGCAGTCGTAACCCTCGGCCGCCAGGTCGATCACGCGGTCGCTCAGGTTCAGCGACACGCTGACGTCGGGGTAGAGGTCCCGGAACTGGGGCACCAGTGGGGCCACGTGGCGCCGCCCAAAACCCGCAGGCGCCGTGAGGCGCAAGTGCCCCGCCGCCCGCACCCCACCCGCGCTGACGCTGGCCTCGGCGTTGGCCACATCGGCCAGCACACGCTGGCAGTCTTCCAGGTACGCGTTGCCCTCGTGCGTCAAGTGGATGCGGCGGGTGGTGCGCACCAACAGTTTCACACCCAGGTGGGCTTCCAGGGCGTCCAAGCGCCGACCAATGATGGCTGGTGCCACACCTTCAAGGCGGGCCGCTGCGGTCAGGCTGCCACGGGTGGCCACCGTCACGTAGGTGGCCATGGCTTTCAACTTGTCCATGCGTGGTGATAATGGTCAAAATCGGTTTGAAAGATTAGCCATTAATGCACAAAAAGTCAAAAGTGATTGGTTTTTCAGCCGGGCAATCGCCCACGCTGGGGCGCATACAGTAGAGCCATCCCACAAACCCCCAATGGAGTTTCCGCCATGACGCAACGCACCCACACCGGCCGCCTGCAAGTTGCCACCAACCTGTACCAGTTCATCGACACCCAAGTCCTGCCCGGCACGGGCGTCAGCAGCGAACGGTTCTGGGCTGGTTTTGACGCCATTGTGGCGGACTTGGCCCCCAAAAACGCCGCGTTGCTGGCCGAGCGCGACCGCCTGCAAACCGAGCTGGACAAATGGCACACGGCCCACCCTGGCCCGGTGCAGGACATGGCCGCCTACCGCGCCTTCCTTGAGCAGATCGGCTACCTGGTGCCGGTGCCCAAAAAGGTGAAAGCAACCACCAAAAACGTGGACGACGAGTTGGCCACGCAGGCTGGGCCGCAGTTGGTGGTGCCCATCTTGAACGCGCGCTACGCCTTGAACGCAGCCAACGCCCGTTGGGGTTCTTTGTACGACGCCCTGTACGGCACCGACGCCATCCCCGAAACCGGTGGCGCCACCAAAACCACCAAAGCCGGCAAGCCCTACAACCCCAAACGCGGGGCCAAGGTCATCGACTACGCCCGCCATGTGTTGGACCGCACCTGCCCCCTGAAAAAGGGCTCGCACGTGGGCTCCACCGGTTACAAGGTCAACAACGACGGTGACCTGGTGGTGGGTCTGGCCGAGGGCGGCACCGCCAAGTTGGCCGACAAATCGCAGTTCATCGGGTTCCAGGGCGATGCCAAGGCCCCCAGTGCCGTGCTGTTGAAGCACAACGGCTTGCACCTGGAGATCCAGATCAACCGCAGCACCCCGATAGGCGCCAAAGACCCCGCCGGTGTCAGCGACCTGGTGGTGGAAGCCGCGCTCTCGACCATCCTGGACCTGGAAGACTCGGTGGCCGCGGTGGACGCCGATGACAAGGTGCTGGCCTACCGCAACTGGTTGGGCATTTTGCAGGGCACCCTGACCGAAACCGTGGCCAAAGGCGGCACCACCTTCACCCGTGGTTTGAACCCCGACCGCGAGTACACCGGCCCCAATGGCAAAAAGGTCCGCTTGCACGGCCGTTCCCTGATGTTTGTGCGCAACGTGGGCCACCTGATGACCAACCCGGCCATCTTGTGGACCGCAGCCGACGGCACGGTGCGCGAGATCCCCGAAGGCATCATGGACGCCATGGTGACCACCGCCATCGCCATCCACGACCTGCAGAAGTCCAAAAAGGACGCGATCCGCAACTCGCGCAAGGGCTCGGTGTACATCGTCAAACCCAAGATGCACGGCCCGGCCGAGGTGGCCTTTGCCGCCGAGCTGTTTGGCCGTGTGGAGCAGGTTTTGGGCCTGGCCGACAGCACCGTCAAGCTGGGTATCATGGACGAGGAGCGCCGCACCTCGGTGAACCTGAAGGCCTGCATCGCGGCCGCAGGCAGCCGGGTCGCCTTCATCAACACCGGTTTCCTGGACCGCACCGGTGACGAGATGCACACCGCCATGCTGGCCGGACCCATGCTGCGCAAGGGCGACATGAAGTCCAGCGCCTGGATCCAATCCTACGAAAAGAACAATGTGCTGGTGGGCCTCTCGTGTGGCCTGCGTGGCAAGGCCCAGATCGGCAAGGGCATGTGGGCCATGCCCGACCTGATGGCCGCCATGCTGCAGCAAAAAATCGCCCACCCCTTGGCCGGTGCCAACACCGCTTGGGTGCCCAGCCCCACCGGCGCCACCTTGCACGCCCTGCACTACCACCAGGTCAAGGTGGCCGACGTGCAAAAGGCCATGGAGGCCACCAGCGCCGACAAGCTGCGCGACGACCTGTTGACCGGTTTGTTGACCGTGCCCGTGGCCGCCAACCCCAACTGGAGCGCGGCCGACAAGCAGGCCGAGCTGGACAACAACGCCCAGGGCATTTTGGGTTACGTGGTGCGCTGGGTGGACCAGGGCGTGGGCTGCTCCAAGGTGCCCGACATCAACGACGTGGGCCTGATGGAAGACCGCGCCACCTTGCGCATTTCCAGCCAACACATGGCCAACTGGTTGCACCACGGCGTGGTGACCGAGGCCCAGGTGCGCGAGACCTTCGAGCGCATGGCCGCCAAGGTGGACAAACAAAACGCCAACGACCCGTTGTACCAACCCATGGCCGGCCGTGCCGCCACCAGCAAGGCCTACCAAGCGGCCCTGGACCTGGTGTTCCAGGGCAAGGCCCAGCCCAGCGGCTACACCGAGCCCCTGTTGCACGCCTGGCGTTTGAAGGTCAAGGCAGCGGCTTGATGCACCTGCACCACCTGGTGTTCGACGCCAGCGACGATGGCGAAGGCTCGGGCACCTGGGAGGCCATGGCCAGCGTGCGCCTCCCGCAGTTGCCCGCGTTGATGGCCGAGGTGCAGGCCGTGCTAGACCACGCCCAGGCCCACAGCCCTGGGCCGCGTGGCCCTTTGGACGCCGGGGGTGTCTGGGACGCCGACGTGCACACCCAAACCGAGGGTGACTGGACCACTGTCACCTTGACGGTGGTGGGCCCTTGGGATTGGGGCGA
>JBEBBB010000394.1:0-4388 GCA_041158605.1 Pseudomonadota bacterium | reverse complement strand
ATCGATCAGGCCGTGCTCGATCAGTTTTTTGCGCAGGGTGTTGCGGTTCAAGCCCAGCCACTGGGCCGCACGCGACTGGTTGTGCTGGGCCTGGGCCATCACCACCTCCAGCAGGGGTTTTTCAACCGCGCGCATCAGCATGTCGTGCACGTTGGCGGGTTCGGTGCCATCGAGGTCTTTGAAGTACAGCTCCACGTTGGCACGCACACAGTCTTGTAGGGGGGTTGCGGTCATGCGGCTTGTTTCCAATCGTTGTTGTGTTGTTCGGTGAAAAAATCCTGGACGCAACGCAACTGCTCGTCACAGGTGTCGATGCGGTTGATGCGCTCGCGGAACGCCGCGATGGCGGCCGGGTCGCCCGGCAAGGCCTTGGTGTACCAACCCAGGTGTTTGCGGGCGGTGCGCACCCCGGTGAACGCCCCGTAGAGACCGTGGTGTTCGTTCAGGTGCTCCAGCATCAGGGCCTGCAGCTCTTGCGGGGTGGGCGGGGCCAAATGGGTACCCGTGGCCAGGAAATGGGCGATCTCCCGGAACAGCCAAGGCCGACCCTGGGCGGCACGCCCCACCATGATGGCGTCACAGCCGGTGCGGGCCAGCACGTCGCGGGCGGCCTCTGGGCTGGTGATATCGCCGTTGGCCACCACGGGCACCGACACGCTGGCCTTGATCGCAGCCACCGTGTCGTGCTCGGCCTGGCCCTTGTAACCCTGCTCGCGGGTGCGGCCGTGCACCGTGAGCATTTGCACACCCGCGTGCTCGGCGGCCAGCGCCAGCACCGGTGCGTTTTTGGCGCTCTGGCACCAACCGGTGCGCATTTTGAGCGTCACGGGCACGCCGTGCGGCTCGCAGGCCGCCACCACCGCCTCAACAATTTGCAGCGCCAGGGTCTCGTCTTGCATCAGGGCCGAGCCGGCCCACTTGTTGCAAACCTTCTTGGCGGGACACCCCATGTTGATGTCGATGATCTGGGCGCCCCGGTCGATGTTGTAACGCGCGGCGTCGGCCATCATCTCGGCGTCAGTTCCAGCAATCTGCACCGCTATCGGACCCGGTTCGCCGGTGTGGTCGGCTCGGCGCGAGGTTTTTAAGCTGTCACGCAACTCGGGCCTGGAGGTGACCATTTCGCTCACGGCGTAGCCCGCCCCCAGCCGCTTGCACAAGCGGCGGAAAGGCCGGTCGGTCACACCCGCCATGGGCGCGACAAACAAAGCGTTGGGCAAGGCGTAAGGGCCTATACGCATGGGCAAAGGGTCCAGGGGGTGGCGCGGGGCGCGGTGCTGAAAAAGTGGGCAGATTGTAGCGGGCCGGCATTTCAGGGCGCGAAATGGCCACTGGGCCGGTTGGCCATGGCCCGGCTGCCTATACTGCGCTCCCATGGACGCTTGGTTGCAACCCCTGCTCACCGCACTGAACCTGCCAGAGGTGGGCCTGGGCGCGGTGTTTGTCGTGGCCACCTTGTCGGCCACCCTGCTGCCCCTGGGCTCCGAACCAGTGGTGTTTGGCCTGGTCACCTTGAAACCAGAGCTGTTCTGGCCCGCGATTCTGGTGGCAACCGCCGGCAACACCCTGGGGGGCGCCATCAGCTGGGGGCTGGGTTACGCCGCCCACCAAGCGGTGGACAAAGCCAGAGGCGCCTCCACCCACTTGCGGGCGCTGGCCTGGCTGGCGCGTTTTGGGCCCAAAGCCTGTTTGCTGAGCTGGCTGCCCGTGGTGGGCGACCCCTTGTGTTCGGTGGCCGGTTGGTTGAAGTTGCCCCTGGGGCCCTGCGTGGTCTACATGGCCATCGGCAAGTTTCTGCGCTATCTGACATTCACGGGGGCCTTGGTCTGGGCCTTTCCGGGGCTGCAGTAACCCCCAGGTGGTCAGCGGCTATCAGTCGGCTTCAGGGTCCGCAGCCCGGGCGGGGGCTGTTTCAACCGCTTGGGGACCTTGCAACACATCGGCCATGCGCTGGTAAAGCTCGGTCATCAAACGGGGTTTGTGGATCACCGCGACGTCTTCGAGTGCGAAGGCGTAAGGCCCGCGCTGCGCTTCGTCCAAGGATGTCAGAACAATCAACTGGCAGTTGCCAAACAGGGCATGGCGGCGCAGGCCTGTGATCAAACTGGCACCATCGATACCGGGTAGCAGGATGTCCACAATGATCAAATCGGGTTGCAATTGACCAAAAGACACCAAACCGGTGATGCCATCGCTGGCGATGTGCAGCTCCACGTCTGGAAACTTTTGTTTCACCAACAAGGACACCAGGTTCTGGAAATGCGAGGAGTCTTCGATCAGCAGCACACGGGGGCCCTGGGTGCCCAAGCGGCGGCGCGTGGTCGACCGAGACTCCCCAGCTTCCGAGCTTCGCAAGCCGGGGGCACCTCGCATACCGCTGGAGCGGCTGCCCTGCATCCAACGCTCCAGCGAGTCGCGGGTGATGCGGCGGTGACCGCCGGGGGTTTTCCAGGCCTGCAAGTCGCCACGGTCCACCATCAGCTGGACAGAGCGCACGGCCATACCCAGCATTTTCGCCACTTCGAGGGTGGTGTAGTAGCTGGCAGCTGAGGTGTCTAGGTTCATGGTGGCGTTGATCAAAGCTGCAAAAGGCCAGGTGGTAAAGACGCTAAAAGCATCAAAACCATTCTGATTTTGAAAATTCTAGCACTTTTGATCAAATAAAGCAGCCCAACCTGCTGCGCCCAGTTTTTCCAGCGTGGCCAGGTTGCGTTCGACGATGGTGTCGGCACTGTCGCCAGAGGCGGTGGCACGCTCCACGCTGTCCTCGCGCAACAGGTGCAAGGTGGGGTAAGGCGCCCAGTTGGTGGCGTTGGTGATGTCGCCCGGCTCGGTGCCCTCGAACTGGAAGTGGGGGTGGAACGGGGCCACTTGCAACACGCCATCCAACTCGTGCTCTTCGAGCACACCGTCCACCACGTCCAGCAGGTCGTTGAAGTCCAGAAAATCGGGAAACAAGGTGGGGTGTACCAGCAGCGTGGTGTCCACCTCGTCGGCCGGGGTCTGGGCCAACAGGTCCAGCTCCCGGTCCAGGTCGTCCAGGAAACCGTCCAGGTGGCGCGCGTGGCTCACCACGATGCGCACCTGGTTTTTCACGTAGACCGCTTTGGCGAAAGGGCACAGGTTCAACCCGATCACCGCCTTTTCGATCCAGCGGCGGGTGTCGGCCACAACGGCGTCGTCGGCCACCGCCAGGGGTGCGGGTGTGGTCATTTCAAAGATTTGAAACGGGCGCGTTTCGGGCGCGCGCCCTCTTCACCCAAGCGGCGCACCTTGTCGGCTTCGTATTCGGTGAAGTTGCCGTCAAAGAAGTACCACTGGCTGTCGCCCTCGTAGGCCAGGATGTGGGTGCAGATGCGGTCCAGGAACCAGCGGTCGTGCGAGATCACCATGGCGCTGCCAGCAAACTCCAGCAGGGCCTCTTCCAAGGCGCGCAGGGTTTCCACGTCCAGGTCGTTCGAGGGTTCGTCGAGCATGAGCACGTTGCCGCCCTGGGCCAGGGTTTTGGCCAGGTGCAGGCGCCCGCGTTCACCGCCCGACAGGTTTTTCACCAGCTTTTGCTGGTCGTTGCCCTTGAAGTTGAAGCGGCCAATGTAGGCGCGGCTGGGCATGACGAACTTGCCCACGGTGATGTTGTCCAGTCCACCGGACACGTCTTCCCACACGGTTTTGTCGCCCTCGAGCGACTCGCGGCTCTGGTCCACAAAGGCCAGTTTGGCGGTTTGGCCGATGGTGATGCTGCCGCTGTCGGGGGTTTCAACACCCTGAATCATGCGGAACAGCGTGGATTTGCCCGCGCCGTTGGGGCCGATGATGCCGATGATGGCGCCAGCGGGCACCGAGAAACTCAGGTTGTCGATCAACACCCGGTCGCCAAACGATTTGCTGACGTTGTTGAACTCGATGACCTGGGCCCCCAGCCGGTCGGCCACGGGGATGAAGATCTCGTTGGTCTCGTTGCGTTTTTGGTAGTCAACGTCGCTCAACTCTTCGAAGCGGGCCAAACGGGCCTTGCTCTTGGCCTGGCGGCCTTTGGCGTTGGAGCGCACCCATTTCAGCTCTTCCTTCATGGCCTTGGACCGGGCGTCTTCGCTCTTCTGTTCCTGCTCCAAACGGCGTTCTTTTTGGTCCAGCCAGTCGGAGTAGTTGCCCTTCCAGGGGATGCCGTGGCCACGGTCCAGTTCCAGGATCCACTCGGCGGCGTTGTCGAGGAAGTAGCGGTCGTGGGTGATGGCCACCACGGTGCCAGGGAAACGCTGCAGGAACTGCTCCAGCCAGTGCACGGACTCGGCGTCCAAGTGGTTGGTGGGTTCATCAAGCAACAACATGTCAGGCTTGCTCAGCAGCAGGCGGCACAGGGCCACGCGGCGTTTTTCACCACCCGACAG
>JBEBBB010000393.1:0-2569 GCA_041158605.1 Pseudomonadota bacterium | reverse complement strand
GGCCCCGCACCGGCCATCCGCTTGCTGCTGGAGCGCACCGGCCTGTCGCTGGACCAGATCGGCCGCTTTGAAATCAACGAGGCCCAGGGCGCGCAGACCCTGGCGGTGGGCCGCGAACTGGGCCTGGACCTGGCCAAATTGAACGTGAACGGTGGCGCGATCGCCCTGGGCCACCCCCTGGCCTGCACCGGTGTGCGCCTGACCATCACCCTGGCCCGCGAGCTGCAGCGCTCGGGCCTGCGCTACGGCATCTCCAGCGCCTGTGTGGGCGGTGGGCAAGGCATCGCCCTGTTGATCGAAAACCCCGCCGCAGCCCACTGACACCGCTGCGGCCAAAACAAAAGGAACACCCCATGAACATCCAAGGACAAGCGGCACTCGTCACCGGTGGCGGCTCCGGCCTGGGCGAGGCCACCGCCCGCGAACTGGCCCGCCTGGGCGCCAAGGTCGCCGTGCTCGACATCAACCAGGCCAACGCCGAGCGCGTGGCTCAAGAGCTGAACGCGGCCCATGGTGCAAGCACCGCACTGGCCGTGGCCTGCGACGTCACCAACGGGGACAGCGTGCAAGCCGCGATCGACACCGCAGCCGCTGCCCAGGGCACCGCCCGCATCCTGATGCAGATCGCCGGCATCGGCAGCGCCAAACGCGTCATCGCCAAAGACGGCAGCCCCGCCCCACTGGCCGATTTCGCCCGCGTGGTCACCGTTAACCTGATCGGCACCTACAACGTGGCACGCTTGTTCGCGGCCGCTTGTGCCAAGGCCGAGCCCATGGCCGACGGCGAAAAAGGCGTGATGGTATTCACCGCCTCAGTGGCCGCGTTCGACGGGCAGGTCGGCCAACAGGCCTACAGCGCGTCCAAAGCCGGTGTGGCCGGCATGACCCTGCCCATGGCCCGCGACCTGTCGCAACACGGCATCCGGGTGTGCACCGTCGCCCCCGGCCTGTTCGCCACCCCCTTGATGAACGAGTTGCCCGAGGCCGTGCAAGCCTCGCTCGCGGCCAGCATCCCCTTCCCCAAACGGTTGGGCAAACCTGCCGAATTCGCCGAACTGGCTTGCCACATCGTCAGCAACGGGCACCTGAACGGCGAGGTCATCCGCCTCGACGGCGCCCTGCGCATGGCCCCCCGCTGACACCCGGAGCCCCGCATGAGCACCGAACCCAAGGTTGTTGTGTACGAGGTTGAGGTGATGTTTGGCGACTGCGACCCCGCCGGCATCGTCTTTTTCCCCAATTTCAGCAAGTGGATGGACGCGTCCTCGCTGAACTTTTTCGTCAAGTGTGGCGTGCCGCCTTGGCGCGAGCTGGTGAAAACCACCGGTGTCATCGGCACCCCCTTGCTCGAAATCCACACCCAGTTTTACAAGACCGCCACCTACGGCGAGCGCCTGCAGGTGCACACCAGCGTGACCGAATGGCGCGACAAGGTGTTGATCCACAAACACGTGGTCAAACGCGGTGACACGGTGTTGTGCGAAGGTACCGAAACACGCGCCTGGTGCGCCCGCGACCCCGACAACCACGAGCGCATCAAAGCCGTGCGCATCCCGGACGAGATCCGGGCTTTGTGCAGCTGATTTTGAACCCCGCTTTTTCCCGTTCCCCCCAACCACCCCAGGAGACTTCCATGACCACACGTCGCCAATTTGTACAAGCCACTGCCGGCACCGCCCTGTTGGGCACGCTCGGTCTCCAAAACGCCCTGGCCCAAGCCGGCCTGGACATGGTGAAAATCGTCAACGGTTTTCCCGCTGGCGGCACTGCCGATCTGACCAGCCGCCGCGTCGCTGACAAACTGCCTGGCGCTGGCTACGGCAAAACCGCCATCGTGGAAAACAAAACCGGTGCCGCCGGCCGGATCGCCGTGGAGACGGTCAAAAACGCACCCGCCGATGGTTCGGTGATGTTGCTGACCCCCTACTCCATGATCTCGATCTACCCCCACATCTACAAAACCCTGAGCTACGACCCGTTCAAGGATTTGATCCCGGTGTGCCTGGGTTCCATGTTGTCCCACGGTTTGGCTGTGGGCCCCATGGTGCCGGCTTCCGTCAAGACCGTGAAGGACTTTTTGGCCTGGGCCAAAGCCAACCCGAACAACGCCAACTACGGCTCTCCTGCAGCCGGCTCCACCCCCCACTTCTTGGGCGCGCTGATGGGCCTGAACGCGGGCATCGACTACAAACACGTACCCTACCGCGGCTCGGTGCCTGGCGTAGCCGACGTGGTTGGTGGCACCCTGGCCTCTATGGTCACGCCCCATGGTGACTTCATCTCCAACCACAAAGCTGGCCGCCTGCGCGTGCTGGCCACCTCGGGCAAAAAACGCTCGCCCTTCCTGCCCGATGTGCCTACTTTTGCCGAACAGGGCTACCCCGAGTTGACGGTTGAAGAATGGTTTGGCTTCTTCCTGCCCGCCAAGACCCCTGCCAACATCGTGGCTGCCGCCAATGCAGCCATCAACAATGCGGTGAAACAACCCTCAGTGGCCGAAGGTCTGGGCGTGTTGGGTCTGCTGCCGTTGGGCGGTTCGTTGGACGACATCCAGAAAGAAGTCAAGGCC
>JBEBBB010000392.1:0-8400 GCA_041158605.1 Pseudomonadota bacterium | reverse complement strand
GAATGCGGTGGCTGGGGAATGGGAGCGCGCTGCCCAGGTCACTGCTTTGGTTGAGCGGGTGGGGCGACACGCCCAGGCCTTGCGGGTCTACGCAGGGCCTACCCCCCAGGGCCTGGCCGATCTGGAGCGCGACGCGCAAGCCTTGGTGCAGCAGTTGGCTTTGGCCCTGGAGGGCCGGCCCGATCAAAAAGTACCTCCCGCCCGGGAAGGGGCGGTGCGCGATGCGGTGTTGGCTTTGCAGACCGGTGCCCAAGCGTCTTTGCGCTCTGTATCGGCGCTGGTGGCTTTGGCCCCCTCGGTCAAGGCGGCCGCCGAGGCGCGCGCGGTTTTGTTGGGTGACAACGAGCCCCTGCGCCAGCAATTGGAGTCGGTGCAAGCCGGTGTGGGTGGTGGGCGCCAAGCCTTGGGTTGGTTGGTGCTGGCGCCGGTTGTGAGCGGTCTGTTCTCGGTGCTCTGTGCGGTGGGTTTGGCTTATGTGAGGCTGCAGCTGAGCCGCCAAAGCCAGGTGGTGGCCGAGCGCATGCGGCAAGAGTCCAGGGCCAAAGAAAAAGAGGCCAGGCGCATCAACGATGCCACCCAGGCCGCGATCCTGCGCTTGATGAACGAGTTGCAGCAGGTGGCCGAGGGCGACCTGACCCAGCAGGCCACGGTGACCGAGGACATCACCGGCGCGATCGCCGATTCGGTCAATTACACCGTGGAAGAGTTGCGCCATTTGGTGGGTCAGGTGCAGACCGCCACCCAAAAAGTGAGTGACACCACAGGCAAGGTGGAAAACACCTCGTTGGAGTTGCTGGCGGTGTCCACGGAGCAATTGCGCGAAATTCGAGCGTCCGGCCAGTCGGTGCTGGACATGGCTGGGCGCATCACCTCGGTGTCTGCGCAGGCACAGGGCTCGGCCGATGTGGCCCGCCAAGCCCGCCAGGCGGCTGAGGCCGGTGCACAAGCGGTGCAAGATGCCATCGGTGGCATGAACACCATCCGGGAGCAGATCCAGGAGACCGCCAAACGGATCAAGCGCTTGGGGGAGTCGTCCCAGGAAATTGGTGAAACCACAGAATTGATTTCGGACATTACCGAGCAGACCACGGTGCTGGCCCTGAATGCGGCCATACAGGCCGCATCGGCTGGCGAGGCGGGGCGGGGGTTTGCCGTGGTGGCCGAGGAGGTGCAACGTTTGGCCGAGCGGTCGGCCGATGCCACCCGGCAGATCGCCGAGTTGGTGCGGGCCATTCAGACCGATACCCAAGACGCGGTGCAAGCCATGGAGCGCTCCACGCGGGAGGTGGTGGAAGGTGCGCGGCTTTCCGACCGGGCAGGGCATGCCTTGTCAGAGATAGACCAACTTTCGCGCCAAGTGGCCGAGTTGATCGAACAAATTGCCTTGTCTGCGGCCCGCGAGGCGGAGCTGGCCAGCGAAACCGCGGGCAGCATCCAACACATTTTTGCGGTGACCGAACAAACCGGTGAAGGCACCCGATCCACGGTGCAACAGGTGCGCGAACTGGCCCAGGTGGCCAGCGAGTTGCGGCGCTCTGTTGAACGGTTCAAGATCGCCTGAGGCCCACCGTGAACACCAACCACCTTTCAGATACCCCGGCCACCGAAGTGGCCGTGGATGTGGGGCCATTGGCCTGGGTCATGGACGAACTGCGACAGACCCTGGACGGTGTGGTCGACGCGGTGCGCGCATTTGTGGTCAACAACGAGGCCGCCAGGGCCACCGACTTGGCCCAAGTTGATGCGGTTGATCTGCGGGTGGCCCGCCAGCAGCTGCACCAAGCGGTGGGTGCCCTGGAGATGGTCAATTTGCCAGCGGCGGCGCGCACCTTGCGGTCGTTGGAGGCAGCCACACTTCGGTTGGAGCAAAAACCCGCTTTGGCCACACCTGGTGTGTTGCCCGTGTTTCAAAAAACCGCTTGGGCCTTGATCGATTATTTGCAACGGCACATGGCGCAGAACCCGGTTCCGGGCCTGGCCTTGTTCCCGGTGTACCAAGCGTGCCAACAGGTGGCCGGTGCAGAGCGCACGCACCCCGCCGATCTTTGGGTGCCAGTGGCAGCACCTGTGCCCACAGAGCCTGGCCCTGGCAAGGTGTACAGCCCCAGCCCACAGGTGCGTGCGCACCTGGACCGGCTGGTGTTGTTGGTGGTCAAAAGCCTGCACCCGGAAGCGGCCGCGTCTTTGGGCTTGTTGAGTGCCGGTCTGGCCCGGGGTGCCACCGATCTGCGCTTGCGCCATTTCTGGATGGCGGCCCAAGCCTATTTTGAGGCGGTGGCCCAGCGCCGCATACCCGACAACTTGTACGCCCGGCGGGCCGCCTCCCGGATTTTGGTGCAATACGCCAGTGCTGCTCAGGGGGACGACCCGGGGCTGCAGGCACTGGTGCACGACCTGGCCTTTTTGGTGGCGCAGTCTGAAACAGGTGCCTGGGACCACAACACCGATGTGTTGGGCCTGTACAACCCGGCCGATTTGACGGCCTTGCAGGCGGAGTTGACGGGGGCCTTGCAGGCGTGGTCCTTGTGGGCCGAGGGTGAGCAGGCCAGCCGGGGACCCGCCTTGGAACGTCTGGCTGCGGTTGGTGATCTGTTGGTGGCGTTGCATGCGCCCAGCGCCGCCTTGGCGCAGGCGCTGTTGCGGGTGGTGGTGACCCTGTCTGCCGCCGCGACCCCCGAGGGTGCCCACCGACCGCCAGGTGCGTTGGCCCTTGAACTGGCCAACACACTGTTGTTGCTTGAGGCCGGTCTGGCGGGGTTCGACCCCCAAGATGCCCAGGTGGCCCAACGCCACGGCCAATTGGCCGACCGGTTGTTGGATGCGCTTGATGGGCGTGACGCTGCCGCCCCCGAGCCTTGGATGGCCGCCCTGTACCAGCGCTTGAGCGAACGCCAGACGCTGGGCCACGTGGTGGACCAGCTGAAAACCGAACTGGCCGATGTGGAACAGGCATTTGATGCGGTGTTCCGAGGTGGTGCCCCCCAGGGCCTGCAGTCCTTGCCCTCCCGCTTGGCGGCCATGAAGGGTGTGGTGGCGATGCTGGCCCTGCCTGCCGCCGAACAAGCCCTGGACCTCTTGGCACAAAACGCCCGTGATGGTGTACAGGCCTCCATAGCGGCGCCGGATTTGAACCCCGCGTATGCGCCCTTGGTGCACACCCTGGGCAACCTGGGGTGGTTGTTGGACACCTTGCGCTGGCAGCCCGAGCGGGCCCGCCAGCGGTTTGTGTTTGACCCAGAGCGGGGGTTGTTGGATACCGAGGCGGTGGTTGCTGCGGAAACGCCTGCACCAGTGCCGGTGCCGGTGCCGGTTTCCGAGTCCAACGGCACCGAAACCGAGACCGGCGGTGATACCGATGCCGAGCTGTTGGCCATTTTCTGGGATGAAGCCAAGGGTGTCTGTGAGGTGGGGCGTGCTGCGGTGGCCGCCTTGCGCCAACAACCGCGAGCGCTGGCCGATCTGACCGCTTTGCGGCGTGTTTTTCACACCTTAAAAGGCAGTGCCCGCATGGTGGGCTTGTCTGAGGGGGGGGAGGGCGCCTGGGCCATGGAGCAATTGCTCAATGCCCGTTTGGCCGATCAGCAGCTGGCTGATGCGCCTTTTCTGGATTTGTGCGATGAGGCCCTGGCGATGTTTGCCACCTGGGTGGCCGCGTTGCAGGCCGGGTCTGGAGAGGCGATCGACACACCGGCCTTGCGGGCCAGTGCCGACGCGATGCGCCTTGAGGGGCGTTACCAACCGCTGGTGCCGGTGGCGCCAGAGCCTGAGCCTGAGCCTGAGCCTGAGCCTGAGCCTGAGGTGCTGCCGGATGCGGTGAAGGTGGTGGGTGATCTGCAAATCGACCTGGAGCTCTACAACGTTTTCCTCAACGAGGCAGACGAGTGGTCGAGGTTGCTGGGCACGGGTGCGGGCGAGTGGGTGGTGCAGGGCGATGCACCTTTGCCGGCCGCTTTGTCGGTCTGGGCGCATTCGCTGGCGGGTGGTGCCGGTGCCGTGGGTTACCACGCCTTGTCCCAGCTGGCCCGGGCCCTGGAGCATGCCCTGGACCGCACACAAGGCCGCAGTGCAGCGTCTTTGGACGAGCCCCTGAGGCTGGGCGTGTTGGCCGCGACCGATGAGCTGCGGCGTTTGTTGCACCAGTTCGCGGCGGGGTTTTTGAAAGAGCCCACACCTGGTTTGCTCGACACCTTGGCCTTGGTGCCCGGGGCATCGGTGTTGGTGGTGCCGGCTGAGGTTCCTGAGCCTTTGCCTGTGGTTGACCAGGCTCAGGCTGCGCTGGCGCCTGAGATGCATGGGGGCCTGCAAGACCGCATTGATGTGGACCTGTTTCCGGTGTTTGAGGAAGAGGCGCAAGAGCTGTTGCCCAGGTTGGCTGCGGCGTTGCGCCAATGGATCGCGCGGCCAGACAACAGCAGCGCCCGCGCGGAGTTGTTGCGCAACCTGCACACATTCAAGGGCAGTGCCCGTTTGGCAGGGGCGGCCCGTTTGGGCGAAATGGCCCACCGCATGGAAACCGATGTGTTGGCATTGCCCGACGCGCCGCTCGATGGGGTTTTACAGCCCTTGCCTGCGGTGCTGGATGCCTTGGAGAGCCGTTTTGAGGCCTTGCGACTCGCCCATCGAACCCCCGATACCCAAGCGGTAGAGCCGGTGGTAGATGGGGTTTGGCGCCAAAAGCCCGAGTCGCAAACCTGGGGTGCGGGGCCTGGTGCCTTGCCACCAGCGGGGTGGGCGGTGGCGGCGGCGCCTGCGCCGGTCGAGGTGCCAGGCAACCAACCCTCGGTGCGTGTCCGCACAGGTTTGTTGGACCGCTTGTTGGCGCAAACGGGTGATGTCATGGTGACCCGCTCCCGGTTGGAAGGGGACATGCGGGCTTTGCGGCAGTCCTTCAAGGACATGACGGGCAACCTGGAGCGCTTGCGCCACCAGCTGCGAGACCTGGAGTTGCAGACCGAAACCCAGGTGCAGTCGCGCTTGGCCTTGTCTCGCGATGCCGAACCCACATTTGACCCCTTGGAGTTTGACCGCTACACCCGGGTACAAGAGCTGACCCGTTTGTTGGCCGAGTCGGTGAACGATGTGGCCACCGTCCAGCGGCAGTTGCAGCGGGCCGTTGATGGGGCCGAAGACAGTTTGGCCGCACAAGCCCGCCAGACCCGGGACCTGCAGCGCGACCTGTTGCGCACCCGGATGGTGGAATTTGATGCCCTGACCGAGCGGTTGCACAAATTGGTGCGGCAAACCGCCCAAGAGCAAAACAAGCAGGTCAGGCTCGAGATCACCGGGGGAGAGGTCGAGGCCGATAGGGGGGTTCTGGACCGTTTGATGCCAGTGCTGGACCACCTGTTGCGCAACGCGGTGGCCCATGGTGTGGAGGCGCCGGCCTCGCGCGAATCTGCCGGCAAGGGCCCCGAAGGTTGTATCACCCTGGCCGTGACCCAGACCGGGAACGATTTGGAGCTTTTCCTGGCCGACGATGGCGCGGGATTGAACTGGTCCGCCATCCGAGCCCGGGCGGAGGCGTTGGGTTGGATAGACCCCGGCGCCCCCATGGACACCGACCAGGCCACCCGTTTTGTGTTTGAGCCCGGTTTCAGCACCGCCGAATCGGTGGACGAGGTGGCAGGCCGGGGCATTGGTCTGGACGTGGCCCGCAGCGAGGTGTTGGCGCTTGGCGGGCGCATCGATTGCCAAGCGCCCGAAGGCGGCGGGACCGGTTTTCGCCTGGTGGTGCCTCTGAGCACCGCTGTGACCCAGGTTTTGATGCTTCGGGTGGGTGATTTCACCTTTGGGGTGCCCGCACCCTGGGTGTCAGCGGTCCACCGGGTGCAGGCCGGCGATTTGACGCAGGCTTACATGACCGGGCAGTGGACCGAGTTGGGCCAGCCAGTACCGTTTTTTTGGGCGGGTGCATTGTTGGCCCTGTCTGCCGAAAGCACCGATGCCGCATCACACGCAGCGCGCCAATGGCCGGTGCTGGTGTTCCACAGCGCGGGCCAGCAGGTGGCGTGGCACGTTGATGAGGTGTTGGGCCCCCAAGAGGTGGTGGTCAAACCCCTGGGCGCACAGCTGGCCCGTTTGCCTGGGTTGGCGGGGGCCACGGTGCTGCCTTCGGGGTCTGTGGGCTTGATTTACAACCCGGTGGCGCTGGCGGCTTTGTTTGGCAGTGCCGCCCGTGAATGGGTGCGGCGCCAGCGCCAAACCGGTGGCGCGGAGGCTCCACAAGGTCTGGTCCAGGGCGCCACTGGTGCTCTGGGTGGGCGTGCGCCCTTGGTTTTGGTGGTGGACGATTCCATCACCGTGCGCCGTGTCACGCAACGTTTGCTGCAGCGGGAAGGTTACCGCGTGGCCTTGGCTGCAGACGGTGTGCAGGCCTTGGAGCGTTTGCGCGAGGAACTGCCAGCCGTCGTTTTGTGTGACATCGAAATGCCCCGCATGGATGGTTTTGAGTTCTTGCGGCAGCTGCGCCAGAACCCGGCTTGGGCGGATTTGCCTGTGGTGATGATCACTTCGCGCATTGCGGACAAACACCGCGACTACGCCCGTTCTTTGGGGGTGGACCACTACCTGGGCAA
The DNA here is from genome assembly GCA_041158605.1 of Pseudomonadota bacterium. Classification (GTDB taxonomy): domain Bacteria; phylum Pseudomonadota; class Gammaproteobacteria; order Burkholderiales; family Burkholderiaceae_C; genus JBEBBB01. The sequence continues at coordinate 1,825 of JBEBBB010000392.1, read as the reverse complement.
ACCGTATGCCGAAGACGCTTTGTTGGCTTTGGTGGCCGGTTACGTGCGTTTGACCACCGAGTAGCGTTCCAGGGTGGTGGACCGTGCCACAGCATGGTCCACCACGGGGTGGGGGTAGTGTTGACCCAACACCACTCCCGCCGCTTGCAGCTCCAGGGGCTGTGCCAGCCATGGCGCATGGATCTGCTGGGTGGGCAGTTGCGCCAACTCGGGCAAGTAGCGCCGGATGAATTTGCCAGCGGCGTCAAACTTCTCGCTTTGGCTGACCGGGTTAAAAATGCGGAAATAAGGTTGGGCGTCACACCCGCTGGAGCTGGCCCACTGCCAGCCACCATTGTTCGCCGCCAAGTCAAAGTCGATCAACTTTTCCGCAAAATACCGCTCACCCCAACGCCAGTCCAGCCCCAAGTCTTTGCACAAAAAGCTGGCAACCACCATGCGCAGGCGGTTGTGCATGTACCCGGTTTGGTTGATCTGGTGCATGGCCGCGTCAACCAGGGGGTAACCGGTGCGGCCCTCGCACCAGGCCTGGAACCGTTTGTCGGCCTTGGCGCCGTGTTCCCATTTGATGGCGTCGTACTCCGGTTTAAAGGAGCGTTCCACCACATGGGGGTGGTTGGCCAGGATCTGCATGTAAAAATCCCGCCAGATCAGCTCTCCCAACCAGGTGCTGGCACCGGCCATGCCCTGCAAATGCATGGCATAGGCCACCCCCGCCAAATGGCGGATGCTGATGGTGCCAAAACGCAGGTGCACGCTCAGGTAACTGGGGCCTTTGATGGCCGGAAAATCCCGGGCTTGGTGGTAGTGGTCGATGCGGTCCACAAAATCTTCAAACAGCGCCAACGCACCTCGGCTGCCTGTGGGCAGGCGCAGATCGCGCAAATTGGTGGTTTCAAAACCGATATCCGCCAGTGTGGGGACCGCATTGACCGTGCCCCCAGGCAGGTGCCCTGGCAGGGGCGCCAAGCTGGCCGCGTAACGCTCCACGGGGTAGGGTTTGAGGTAGAAGGGGTCGACTTTTTTGAGCCAGGCGTTTTTGTACGGCGTGAACACCCCGAATGGTTTGCCGGTTTGGGTGAGTATTTCGCGCCGTTCAAAAACGACATGGTCCTTGTAGGTGGCCATGGCCACCCCTTGGTGGGCCAGGGCCCCCCGGACCTTGTGGTCCCTGGCCAGGGCGGCGGGCTCGTCATCGTGGTTGGCGAACACCGCTTGCACACCCAGTTGTTGTGCCAGCTCCGGCAGCCACTGGGTGGAGCGACCATGGCGCACTAGCAGGCCCACCCGGTCGTGCCCATAAGCCCTGCCCAAGGCCCGCAGTTGTTCGTCCAGGTCGACCAAAGACTCGCGGATGAACTCGACCCGGCGGTCTTGGCGGGGCAAGGCCTCCAGGATGTCGGTGTCGAACACGAACACACACCACACCTGGCGGCAGGTTTTGAGCGCGTGGTAAAGCGCCGCGTTGTCCTCGGTGCGCAAATCGCGCCGGAACCACATCAGCCCTTGGGCGTACGTCTTGGAGGGTGGGGTCATGGGGCGGCCGTAAAATCGGGGTTATGAGCTCGGATTCTGCCTTCACCAACCTGACCCATCATTTTTTGATCGCCATGCCCGGGTTGTCCGATGAGCTTTTTGGCAAAAGTGTGGTTTACATGTGTGAACACACCGAGCGGGGGGCCCTGGGTTTGATCATCAACAAGCCCGGTGATATCCAGTTGGCCGATTTGTTCCGCAAGGTGGACCTGCAGTTGCGACGCGATGACCTGGCCACCGCACCGGTGTACCAAGGGGGGCCTTTGCAACCCGAGCGGGGTTTTGTGCT
>JBEBBB010000391.1:0-4263 GCA_041158605.1 Pseudomonadota bacterium | reverse complement strand
GTGACATGCCCGACGTCTTCAAGGACTTTTCTTTTTAAGCGATGACGGTGCAAGCCCCCTGGACACATTGCACCGTCTTGTTGAACGAAGCGGTTGACGCCCTTCACATCCAACCGGACGGTACCTACATCGACGCGACCTTTGGTCGCGGTGGGCACTCGCGTTTGATTTTGTCGCGCTTGTCGGCCCAGGGGCGCTTGATCGGTGTGGACAAAGACCCCGAGGCGGTCGCGCAAGCGCAGTTGCTGGCCCAGGCCGATCCACGGTTTTCCATCCGGCACGCCGGGTTTGCCCAGTTGGGCGACCTGGGGGTGGGGCAGGTCGATGGCCTGCTCATGGACATTGGGGTGAGCTCGCCCCAAATCGACGACCCCGCCCGGGGTTTTTCATTCCGCCAAGATGGCCCGTTGGACATGCGCATGGACCCCACCCGGGGCCAGCCTGTGTCCGAGTGGTTGGCCACCGCGGCGGTTGCAGACATCGCGGAGGTGATTCGTGAACACGGCGAAGAACGGTTTGCTCAACAGATTGCAAAGGCGATTGATCGTCGCCGACAGGAACGGGGCCCTGTTCGAACCACCCACGAGTTGGCCGAAATCGTGGCTGGCGCGGTCAAAACCCGCGAGCCGGGCAAGGACCCTGCAACGCGCACATTTCAGGCTTTTCGGATTTTCATCAACGCCGAGCTTGAAGAGCTGCAACAAGCGCTAGACGCGAGCCTGCAGGTGTTGCGCCCAGGGGGCTTGCTGGTGGTGATCAGCTTCCATTCGCTCGAAGACCGCATGGTCAAACAGTTCATCGCCAAGCACTCGCGCGAGGTGTTTGACCGCCGGGCGCCGTTTGCCCCGGCGCAGGCCATGCCCCTCAAGTCTCTGGGGCGCGTGATGCCGAGTGATGCCGAGGTACAGGCCAACCCGCGCGCGCGCAGTGCGGTGATGCGGGTGGCCCAGCGCCTGGACGTGGGGGTGTCTGCATGACCCGCCTCAACCTGGTGCTGTTGTTGGCGGTGTTGCTCAGCGCTTTTTACCTGGTGCACCTGCAATACGAGTCTCGCCGTTTGTATGTCGCCCTTGAAAAAGCCAAGGTCCAGGCCCAACAGCTGGAGGCGGAGCACGAGCAGTTGGTGGTCCAGCGCCGCGCCCAAGCCACGCCAGCCCGGGTCCAGCAGCTGGCGGTGCGCCAATTGCAGATGCGCCCGGCCCATCCAGGCATCACCCAATATGTGGGCACCACACCCTCGGGTTCTGCGGTGGTATCGGGTGTGCCCACCGACGGGGTTCCCTCAGGAGCCCGTCCATGAGCCGTAGCATCGCGTACAGCTCCAGCCCCTTGCTGGCAAGCAAAACACCGGTATGGCGCAGCAAATTTATCGTGGCCATGCTGGCCCTGGCGTTTGTGGGCTTGGGCGGTCGGGCGGCCTACGTGCAGGTGTTTGGCAACGATTTTTACCAGCGCCAAGGCGAGGTGCGTTTTGCCCGCACACTGGAGTTGCCCGCGAACCGCGGGCGGGTGGTCGACCGCAACGGGGTGATTTTGGCCACCAGCGTTGAAGCCCAGAGCATCTGGGCCATTCCTGAAGATGTGGACAAAACCCACGCAGCGCTGCCGCAAATGGCCAAGCTGCTCGACATGCCCCTGAAGGACTTGCGGCAACGCCTGGAAAACGACGCCAAAACCTTTGTCTGGGTGCAGCGCCAAGTGGACGAGCCTGTGGCCAAAGCGGTCAAGGCCTTGGGCATCAAGGGCATTTATTTCCGCAAAGAATACAAACGCCAATACCCGGAGGGCGAATCGGTCGCGCATTTGGTTGGCTTCACCAACGTGGAAGACCGCGGACAAGAAGGGGTGGAGCTGGCGTTTAACGAGCACCTGTCTGGGCGCAGTGGGTCGCGCCGGGTTATCAAAGACCGACTGGGGCGGGTGATCGAAGACACGCGTGATGTCGTGCCACCTGTCGATGGGCAAGACCTGGAGCTGTCTATCGACAGCAAGGTTCAGTTTTTTGCCTACCAGCGGCTCCAGGAGGCGGTGCGCCAACACAAGGCCAAAGCAGGCAGTGTGATCGTGCTGGACGCGGTCAATGGTGAGGTGTTGGCGCTGGCCAACTACCCCAGCTACGACCCCGGCGCACGCCGCCACCTGACCGGCGAACAACTGCGCAACCGCGTCCTGACCGACAGCTTCGAGCCGGGGTCCACGATGAAGCCGTTTGTGGCGGCTTTGGCCCTGGACAAGGGACTGGTCACGCCTGACACTCCCATACAGACCGCGCCTGGACGCCTCACGATAGGCGGGTCCACCATTTCGGACACCCACCCCTACGGTGTGTTGACGGTCAAGGAAATCATCCAAAAATCCAGCAACGTGGGCACGGTCAAAATGGCCATGCAAATGGCCCCGCGCGACATGTGGGAGGCCTACATGAAAGCCGGTTTTGGACAGAAACCCCAGCTGCCGTTCCCTGGGGCCGTCAGTGGCCGTTTGCGTGCCTACAAAACCTGGCGCCCCATCGAACAAGCCACCATGAGTTATGGCTATGGCTTGTCGGCGTCTTTGTTTCAGATGGCACATGCGTACACCGTGTTCGCCCGCAACGGTGAACTGGTCCCCATGGGGTTACTGAAAAACGAACAACCTGGACCTGGTGTGCGGGTGTTCAGTGAAAAGTCTGCGTTGGCGGTGCGCCGCATGCTGGAAATGGCCACAGCGCCCGGTGGCACAGCGCCGCAGGCGCAAACGGTGGGGTATTCGGTGGGTGGCAAAACCGGTACGGCCCGCAAACAAGAGGGCAAAGGTTACGCCGATCGCAAATACCGCAGTTGGTTTGTGGGGCTGGCGCCCATTGAACAGCCCCGCATTGTGGTGGCCGTGATGGTCGATGAGCCCACCAATGGGCAGTACTACGGTGGTCTGGTGGCTGCGCCCGTGTTCAGCCAAACGGTGCAGCAAACCTTGCGCATTTTGGGCGTTCAGCCCGACGTGCGGGTGGTCCCTCAGATCAAGGCGGTGGCGGTGGAGGAGTCGTTTTGATCAACCACCTGCATTCGGCCTTGGATGTGGCACGCTGGTTGCAGGCCATCGGTGCCCGCGGCGTCACCAGCGACAGCCGCCGCCTGCAAGCCGGTGATGCTTTTTTGGCTTGGCCGGGTGCTGCCCAAGACAGCCGGCGTTATGTGGCAGACGCTTTGGCGCAGGGCGCGGTGGCCTGTGTTGTCGAGCAAGATGGGGCAGAGCCTTGGGGCTTCAGCAGCGACAGGATCGCGGCTGTGCCCGGTCTCAAAGCCTTGTCGGGCGAGATCGCCAGCCTGTTTTACCGCGAACCCAGCCGGGAGCTGGATGTGGTTGCCATCACCGGCACCAACGGCAAAACCTCAACCGCTTGGTGGACCGCCTTGTGGTTGCAAGCCCTGGGCACCCCCACCGCGATGGTGGGTACCTTGGGCATGGGGCTTCCCCGCCAGGCATTGGATGCCACCGGGCTGACCACCCCCGATCCGGCCCGTTTGCACGCAGGCTTGCGGGCCTATGCCGATGCGGGTGTTCGCGCTTGTGCGATGGAGGTGTCCTCCATCGGCCTGGACGAAGGCCGCCTCGCGGGCACGGCCGTGCACACGGCCGTGTTCACCAACTTCACCCAAGACCACCTCGATTACCACGGGACCATGGAGGCCTATTGGGCGGCCAAACGGCGTTTGTTCGACTGGCCTGGTTTGCGTGTGGCCGTGGTGAACGTGGACGACGACAAAGGCGCCGAGTTGGCCGAGGCTTTGTCCGCCCGCACCGAAGGCGAACACCCACTCGATCTGTGGACCGTGTCGGTGCAGGGGCGCCCTGCGCGCCTCCATGTGCCTGAGTGGACCCTGACCGACAGCGGCTTGCGTTTCACCGTGGCCGAAGGAGATGGCCATTGGCCCATCAAACGGCCATTGGTGGGCGATTACAACCTCTACAACCTGTTGTGCGCTTTGGCGGTTTTGCGATCGCGCGGGGTGTCGTTGGCCGACGCGGTGGCCCAGGCAGGTGCGCTGCTGCCGGTTCCCGGGCGCATGCAGCCGGCTTGGCCCGATGCTCCAAGCGACCGGTTGCCCTGGGTGTTGGTGGATTACGCCCACACCCCTGATGCCTTGGAAAAGGCCTTGCGAGCGTTGCAACCACTGGCTTTGGCGCGGGGCGGGCGCTTGTGGTGTGTTGTGGGGTGCGGGGGGGACCGTGACCCCAGCAAACGCCCACTGATGGCCGCTGTGGCGGAGCGCGAGGCGGCCA
>JBEBBB010000390.1:0-4088 GCA_041158605.1 Pseudomonadota bacterium | reverse complement strand
GACATCGAGGCCGGCGCCTTTGTGGCCATCATGGGGGCGTCGGGGTCGGGCAAGTCCACATTGATGAACATCCTGGGTTGCCTGGACCGGCCCAGCGCCGGGCATTACACGCTGGCCGGTGAGGCGGTGGACAGCCTGCCCGGTGACGCGTTGGCCGGCGTGCGCAACCGCCAAATCGGGTTTGTGTTCCAGCAGTTCAACCTGCTGCCCCGCACCAGCGCCCTGGAGAACGTGGAGCTGCCCATGGTGTACGCGGGGGTCAAGGCCCCAGAGCGCCGCGAGCGGGCCATGGCCGCTTTGCAGCGCGTGGGCCTGGGCGAGCGGTGGCAACACACCCCGGCCGAGTTGTCGGGTGGGCAGCAGCAACGCGTGGCCATTGCCCGGGCGCTGGTGAACCAGCCGTCGCTGATCCTGGCGGACGAGCCCACCGGCGCTCTGGACACCCACACCAGCGAGGACATCATGCGGCTGTTGGCCGATTTGAACCACCAGGGCATGACCGTGGTGTTGGTGACCCACGAACCCGACATCGCGGCCTGGGCGCGCCGGCGCATCGTGTTCCGTGACGGGGCCATTGTGGAAGACGTGCCCCAGGAGGCCTTGGTATGAACAGCTGGGCGGCTTGGCGGTCGGCGCTCAAGGCCTTGTCGGCCAACGCTTTGCGCAGCGTGTTGACCATGTTGGGCATCATCATCGGTGTGGGGGCCGTGATCACCATGATCGCGGTGGGCCGTGGCGCCACCGAGCGGGTGCAAGAGCAGATGAAAGGCCTGGGCTCCAACATCATGCTGGTGTTGCCAGGCGGTGTGTCGCAGGCGGGGGTGCGGCTGGGCGCCCAGACCCGCCAGCGGCTGACCGAAGAAGACGCCCAGGCCATCGCCTACGAAATCCCCGAGGTGCAGGTGGCGGCGCCCACCTCGCGCACCAGCGGTCAAGCGGTTTTTGGCAACACCAATTGGGGCACCACCATTTTTGGTGTGACCAACGACTACCTGGAGGCCCGCGATTGGGGGCTGTTGTCGGGCCGCTTGTTTGACGGCGCCGAGGTGGCGGGGTCGGCCAAGGTGGTGTGGTTGGGGGCCACCGTGGCGCGCGAGTTGTTTGGCGACACCGACCCGGTGGACCAGGTGGTGCGGGTGCGCGGCATCCCCATGACGGTGGTGGGTGTGTTGACACCCAAAGGTCAGAACAGCTTGGGCCAGGACCAGGACGACGTGATGATGGTGCCCATCAGCACGCTGCGCAACCGCATCTGGGGGGGCGATGCCGCCAGCAAGCTCAAACGCGTGGGGTCGGTGTCGGTCAAGGTGCGCGAGGGCCAGGACATGAAGGCCGTGGAAGAGTCGATCAAAGAGCTGTTGCGCCAGCGGTTCAAGGTGCAGCCCGGTGGTGACGACCCGTTTCAAATCCGCAACCTGACCGAGGTGTTGCAGGCCCAGGAAGAGTCCAGCCGGGTGATGACCTTGTTGTTGGCCGCTGTGGCGGGTATCAGCCTGTTGATCGGTGGCATCGGCATCATGAACATCATGCTGGTCAGCGTGACCGAGCGCACCCGCGAGATCGGGTTGCGCATGGCGGTGGGCGCTCGGGGCCGCGACATCCTGGCGCAGTTTTTGATCGAGGCCACCACTCTCAGCCTGATAGGTGGGGCCGTTGGGGTGTTGTTGGGCGCTGGAGCCACTTGGGCGGTGGGGCACTTTGCGGGCTGGAAAGTCGCCATGAGCGTGGACGCTGTGGTGTTGGCGGTGGGTTTTTCAGCCTTGGTGGGGGTGTTTTTTGGGTTTTACCCGGCGCGCCGCGCATCGGGTTTGTTGCCCATTGTGGCCTTGAGGCACGAATGAACACGCACCGCACCCCTGGTTTTGGCCACCGATGGGCAGGGACGGTTCGCCGGCTGGTGTTCGGCGGCGTGCTGGCTGCGGGTTTGTGCTGGGGTGCTGGCGCTGTTGCACAACCCACGGTCGACGTGCACCTGGTGTGGATGGGTGGTGACGATTGCCCACCCTGCATGGTTTGGAAGCGACGTGAGTTGCCGCGTTTTCAAGCCACGCCAGAAGGCCGGTCCATACGGATTTCTGGGGTCGACAAGACCATACGGTCCCCGGTGCCCGCGTTGGAGCTGCTGCCCCCCGAGGTGCGGCCCCACAAGGCCCAGTTGGACCTGGCCAGTGCAGGGCGCAACGGTTCACCCCAAATGGCCTTGCTGGTGAATGGCAAGGTGTATGACTACTACTTTGGCACGCGCGAGTCGGACATCATGGTCGAAATGGTGCAGGCCGTGCGCACCGGCAGCCCGTACCCGGTGCCCCGTTGTTTGCGATTGGGGCCCCGTGGCCAGCAGTGCGAACAACCGGGTTCTTGACTGGGCTCAGCGCTCAAGCCACCAAGCCCTGCACCACCTCAGCCACCACCTGCGCCGTCTCGGCGGGCCGCTCCATGGGAAACAGGTGAGTGCCCTCGACCATGCGCAGCCGCTCGGGGTGGCGGTCGGGTTGCACCACTTTGCGGGTCATGGCCATGCCCACCTGCTTCATCTCGGCCGACCGGGTACCGCCCACAAAAGCCACCGGGCAGCCCACTGGGTGTTGGCGCAACTGGCGGTCCAGGTTGTGGGGCAGGCTGTTGTAGATGGCGGTTTCTACGTCGCGGTCGAAGCGCAGCACCCGGTGGGTGCCACCGCCGGGCAAGGCCTGGTCCTCGGTGCCGTGGGCGATGTAGTCGTTGAGCGCCGCCGGGCTCCAGGCGGCAAAGGCCTTTTTGTGCTGGAAATGCGCCAGCACGGCCGCAGCGTCGGGCCACTGGTGGCGCCGTTTTTTGCTGACTGCTCCGGGGGACAAGGCCCCCACCATTTGGGTGTGTTTGGCCACCGCCAAGGCCTTGGCTTTCCACCCGCCCAGCACCGGTGAATCCAGCATCACCACCCCTTGTACCCCACGCCCACCCAGCTGCGGGAAGCGCGACGCGCACATCAGGCTGACAAACCCACCCAAAGAGTGGCCCAGCAGCACCACCGGGCCCTTGTGGGCTTGGATGGCCGGGCTGGCAAAGTCGGCCAGCTGCTGCACCAGGTGGGGCCAGTTGCTGGTGACGGGGTAACGCGGGTCGTGCCCAAAACGGTCCAGGGCCAGGGTGTGAAACCCGTGGCCCTGCAGGCCCCGCAGCAGCTGGGTGTAGGTGCCGCCGGGGAAGCTGTTGCCGTGGCTGAAAACGATCAAGGGCGCGGTCAAGGCGGTGGCTTTCAGATCAGCTTGTCGGACTCGGTGCTGATTTTTTTCAAGGGTTGGCTGCGCGCGCAGTTGGCCACCAAGGGGTGGGGCGTGGCGCTGCCGTCCCACACCGGTTGCTCGATCGCATCAAACACCTCGCGCAGGCGCTGGCCCCAGGTGTCGTGCACCATGCGGAAGTAGGGGTTGTGCTCGTCGATGCAGGCGATTTTGTCGCTGCTGTAGCGGTTGGCCTCGTACACGGCCAGGTCCAAGGGCAGGCCCACCGACAGGTTGGATTTGAGGGTGGAGTCCATGGACACCAGCAGGCACTTTGCGGCCTCGTCCAAGGGGGTGTCGGGGGTGATCACGCGGTCCAGCACGGGTTTGCCGTACTTGCTTTCACCGATCTGGAAAAACGGCGTTTCGGCGGTGGCCTCGATGAAGTTGCCAGGCGAGTACACCTGGAACAGGCGCATGCCCTCGCCCTTGATTTGCCCACCAAACACCATGCTCACGTTGAATTCCACACCCGAGCGCTTCAGGGCGTCGCCATCGCGCTCGTGCACGTGGCGCACCGCCGCGCCCAGCACCCGCGCGGCGTCGAACATGCTTTTGGCGTTCCAGATGGTGATGGGTTCACCGTCTTCGCCGTCTTGCAGCTGCTCCACCTGCAGGATCTCGCGGATGGATTGCGAAATACTCAGGTTGCCCGCCGAGAGCAGGCACATGAAGCGATCGCCCGGCTTTTCGTAGACGATCATTTTCCGGAAGGTGCTGATCTGGTCCAGGCCAGCGTTGGTGCGGGAATCGGACAGGAACACCAGTCCGGCATTGAGTTTGACGGCGACGCAGTAGGTCATGGGAATCAGAGCCGCCCGAGCG
>JBEBBB010000389.1:0-2857 GCA_041158605.1 Pseudomonadota bacterium | reverse complement strand
TTCGATTTCGGGGAAACTGATGTCCACCTGGGGTTGTGCTTGGGCCTGGCGGGCGTTGAGCAGATCGGGCAGGCGGTGCAGGGTCTGGGGGCCAAAGACCACATCGACGTAGGGGGCCCGTTTGATGATCTCGTTGCCCTCTTGGCTGGCCACACAACCGCCCACTCCAATCAACACCCCTTTTTTCTTGAGGTGTTTCACACGGCCCAGGTCACTGAAGACTTTCTCTTGGGCTTTTTCGCGCACGGAGCAGGTGTTAAAGAGGATCAGGTCGGCCTGTTCCACGTCGGTGGTCGGTTCGTAACCTTGGGCGGCACCCAACACGTCTGCCATTTTGTCCGAGTCGTACTCGTTCATTTGGCAGCCGAAGGTTTTGATAAAAACTTTTTTTCCCATGGCCAGGCCTTATTCTTCTGACGCAAACTTGTAGTTGCGGATCACAAAATCGTTGTTTCCGGCCCGTTTTTGGGCCCCTTCGGCATCGGTCAGTATCCAGATGTCGTGCAACAGGCCTGAGGCTTCACGGGTGTAGTTCACACGCAGCTCACGCCCCACCAATTGGGCCGACAAGATGATGCGGTTGTTCATGTCGCGTATGCGCGAGCCGGGCGACAGCTGGGCCGCCTGGCCATCGATGAGGGCATACGGTGGGGTGGTGATTTTCAGGATGCCGCGGCGGGCGTTGTCGGGGAAGGCGCGTGTGGCTTGGTCTGTGGCAACCTGTGCCCACAAGGTGGGGGTTGCCAGGGCGCAGGCGGCGAACAAGCCGGCCCAGGCGCCCCATCGGTGGCAGCGGTTCATGGTGTAGATCCAGAGGCTGGTGGGTGGAACAACCCCCTATTTTAACGGCCGGTGAGGCCGGCGCCCACACCGGCCATGAACGCGGTGACCACGGCGGGTGCGCCAGCGCGGGCCAGCACCTGCGCGGCCTGTTGGGTGTCCCGCTTGGTGCCCAGACCCACCTGCCAACCAGCGGCCTGTTGCAACCACCGTTGTGTGCGCCGTCGTTCGGGTTTGCTCCAGCCGTGGGCCAATGCCTCGGTGGCGTAACGAACGCGTTTGGCCAACAAGCGCGCTTGGTGTTGGGTGTCTGTATTGGTGTCTGTATCGGCCCGTGGGTTGGCCAGCTGTTTGTGGGCCCTTTGGTACCAGCGGTGTATCCGGCGTACGGCCCAGTCCTGTGGTGGGGTGGGGCTGGTCAAAGCCAAGGGGGTTTGCAACCACACCACCAGGTCGAGCAAACAGGCCCCGGTGTGTGGTGAGGCCAAGTGAGCACGGACCTGGTCCCAATGGCCTTGGGCTTGTTGGTCGAGCGCTGCCAGTGCCCTGGCCCAGGCCGACAGGGACGCTGGCGTCAATGCACCGAGGTGTTGGGTGTACCGGGCAGCCCACCTGGGCAGGGTGTCAACCCGTGCCACGTCCGTGTCGCGCAGCAAGCCCAGTTCTTGCAACAGGGGGCGCAGGGCTTGGGTGTCTGGTGCGTGTGGCAACCAAGGGGCCAGCAGTTTGCACAGGCTGCGCCAGCGGCGCCAGGCCACACGGGTTTGGTGCACCACCTCGGGGGTGTGGTGGTGCAACAGGGTGTCTAGGTTGCGGGTGAACTGCGCAAACACCTCTGGCAACACCCGGCACGCGACCTGGGGTGGGGTCGCTCTGACGGGCAGGTCCGCCGGGCGGGCCCGGGTGGGTTGGGGCCCCGCGCCTGCTGCCAAGGCGTACCCCCGCTCGGCTTTGCTTCTGTCGCTGGGCAACACCGGTACACGGCCAGCCAGGGTCTGGGCCAGGGCCAGCAGCGCTTCTGTGGGGCCACTCAGCAGTTCAAGCTCCAACTCCAACAAGGGCTCCACATGCCCTTGGGCGTGTATGGAGCCTGCGTCCAACGCCACCTCGATACAAGCCCCATCGCTGGTTTGTACCTGCCACGTGGTGCGCAGGCAGTGCGTTTCAAAACAGGGCTGCAGGTGCGCCGTCCAATCGGCTGGCAAGCCAGGCAGGTGTGGTGCTGCCGCTTGCAGGGCTTGGTGGTTGAGGTCTGGTCCAGGCAGTGGGGTGTTCCACTCGCCCCGTTGGCTCAGGCCACCACGGTCGGTGCCTGCGGTTTTGAAGGTTTGTACCCATGCGGCCGTGGGATCAGGGCGTGCCCGCCCAGCCGCTTGGGTGTGTCGCAAGCGCAGGGCGCAACGCAGTTGCTGCAGGGCGTGGTCGGGGGTGTCGAAGTAGCGGTTGAGCAGTTGGTGTTTCTGCGCACGCAGGCCTTTTAAGCCGGGTGCTTCCCGCAAGCGCCGGTAGGCTTGCGCGGCGTTGAGCCCGGGCAAAAGAAGTTTGAGTTCGGTTTCCTGGGGTTGGGGCATGGAGGCAAGTGTCCCACGCTTGGCCGGGTTGCGCCAAGTTGGGGCCGGAAGGCGGCACAATGTCAGCTGCGTTCAACACCCAAGCGATTCGCCCTGTCCACATGAGCACCGAGCCCTCTATCCTTCCCAAAGACCGCGCCCAGATCTTGGCCCAGGCCTTGCCCTACATCCGGCGTTACCACGGCAAAACCATGGTCATCAAATACGGCGGCAACGCCATGACCGATCCCGAGCTGCAAGCGGCATTTGCCGAAGACGTGGTGCTGCTCAAGTTGGTGGGCATCAACCCGGTGGTGGTCCACGGTGGCGGCCCCCAAATTGAAGGTTTGTTGAAACGCCTTGGCAAAAAAGGCGAGTTCATTCAGGGCATGCGGGTGACCGACCCCGAAACCATGGAGGTGGTTGAATGGGTGCTGGCCGGTGAGGTGCAACAAGACATCGTGGGCCTGATCAACCGCGCCGGTGGCAAGGCGGTGGGCTTGACCGGCCGCGACGGTGCCATGATC
>JBEBBB010000388.1:0-7371 GCA_041158605.1 Pseudomonadota bacterium | reverse complement strand
CAGCTGCACTTGGGGGGCGGGACTCCCACCTTCCTGAGCGATGCCGAGTTGGAAGACCTGATGGCCATGTTGCGCCGCCATTTCAACCTGGTGGCCGGTGGTGAGTATTCGGTGGAGGTGGACCCCCGCACAGTCACGCCACAACGACTGGAGCACCTGTACCGCCTGGGTTTTAACCGCCTGAGTTTTGGGGTGCAAGACTTTGATCCCGCCGTGCAAAAAGCCGTGCACCGGATGCAACCCGCCGAGCAGGTTTTTGCGCTGGTGGAAGCCGCCCGCCACATCGGCTTCGAGTCGGTGAATGTCGACCTGATTTACGGCCTGCCTCTGCAAACCCCCGAGTCTTTTGCCCGCACGCTGGAGCAGCTCAAAAACCTGCGCCCTGAGCGGGTGGCCTTGTACGCGTACGCCCATTTGCCCACGCGTTTTAAACCCCAGCGCCGCATCTTGTCGGCGGAGTTGCCCAGCCCCTCCGAAAAACTGTCCATGTTGTCCATGTCGCTGGATGCCTTGGGTGAAGCCGGCTACGTGTATGTGGGCATGGACCACTTCGCTCTGCCCGACGACGCCCTGGCGGTGGCCAAACGCCAAGGCCGTTTGCACCGCAACTTCCAGGGCTACAGCACACAACCCGATTGCGACCTGATCGCCTTGGGGGTGTCGGCCATCGGACGGGTGGGTGCCACTTACAGCCAAAACGCCAAAACCTTAGACGAGTACTACGACGCACTGGACCAAGGCCGTTTGCCCATCGTGCGGGGTTTGGTGCTGACCCGTGACGATCTGGTCCGCCGCTCGGTCATCATGGCCCTGATGTGCCAGGGACGGCTCGACTTTGAGTCGGTGTCGCTGGCCCACCTGATCGATTGCAAGGCCTATTTCGCCCGAGAGATCGAGCAACTGGCCGATTTGGAACAGGCTGGTTTGGTGCGGGTGTCGCCATCTGGTATTGAGGTCACTGCGGCTGGTTGGTATTTTGTGCGGGCCATCGCCATGGTGTTCGACAAAAACCTGCAACAAGACCAGGACCGCGCCCGCTTTTCCAAGATCATCTGACCCCGCTCCGGGGTTGGTGCCCGCCTGCTACAGTGCCCGCATGACCACTTCCATGACGCTGTCGGCCCTGGTGATGGGCTTGGTGGGGGGGCCCCATTGTGTGGCCATGTGTGGTGCCGCCTGTGCCGGCATCGCCCGAAGCGCAGCGGGCCATGGCACCCTGGCCCTGCTGAAGTTCCAGGCCAGCCGTTTGGTGGGTTACAGCTTGATGGGGGCGCTGGCCGGTGGCACGGTGCAGGGTTTGGGGTGGATGGGGGCGCAGACGGCGGTGTTGCGGCCGGTCTGGACCATGGTCCATGTGGCGGCTCTGCTGCTGGGGCTGGTCTTGGTGTGGCAAGCCCGCCAGCCGGCTTTTATCGACGATTGGGGCCAACGCGTCTGGCGGCGTGCACGCCCCTGGATGGCTGCCATGGGCCACAAAGCCCCATTGGTGCTGGGGGTGGGGTGGGCCTTGATGCCTTGTGGCCTGTTGTACTCCGCTTTGTTGGTCGCGTCTTTGTCTGCCAACGCTGCCAGTGGTGCGCTGGTGATGGCCGCTTTTGCCGCAGGCACCATGGTTTCACTCACCGCCGCACCGTGGTTATTGCTCAAGCTGCACAGCGCCCGGTCGGGAGGTTGGGGCATCCGCCTGGCGGGATTGGCCTTGGTCTTGATGTCAACCTGGGCCCTATGGATGGGTATCACCGAACCCACCGGCCTGTGGTGTGCCTGACAGCGGTTTCTGGCGTGTCGGGGCGGTGGCCACCAACAAACCCAGCAAGGCCACGCCAAACGCGGCCACTTGGGGGCCTGTCAGGGATTCACCCATCACCAACACCCCCACCGCTGCTGCACTGACAGGCAACATCACGGTGAACACCCCCGCCTGGTTGGCTGGGACTTTTTGCAAGCCCGTCATCCACAACCACACCGTCCAAACACTGGCGGCCAGTGCGTAAAACAGCAGCAGCACCCACAGGCTTGGCGCCACGCCACCCCAATCAAAACGGCTTGCCGCCCACAAGCCCGTTGGTGTAGCCAGTACCAGCCCCCACAGGTTGATCACCGCAGAGATCCGTTTGGCGCCTATCCCTTGGGTCAATTTTTTACCGATCACCACATAAGACGCTTCACACACCACCGCCGCAAACACCAGCAGGTTGCCCCACGAGCTGGCGGCCCAGCCCCACAACAATGCACTGTCCTGGGCCGCCGTGGCGCCGCTGCCTTTGTGCAAGGAAAACCAGCCTATCCCCACGGCTGCCAGCGCGATGGCCAACAGGTTGCGTGGCGCCAAACGCTCGCGCAGGAACACCGCGCTCAGAACCGCCACCACAGCGGGTATCGACGACATAACCACCCCGGCGGCGGTCGCGGTGGTCAAGGCGATACCAAACAACATGCACACCGAAAACAAAACATTGCCCAGCAAAGACTCCAGGAACAGCAGGGCTTTGGTCCGGCGCCCCAGCGGCGGCTCGTTGGCCGGTTTGCGCAGCCAGCCGGCCATGGCAACGGCGCCGATGCCAAACCGCAACCACGCCAGCAAAAACACGGGCAATGCCGCTACCAAGGGTTTGGACAAGGCCACATAACTGCCAACCAGCGCCATGCTCAGGGCCAGGCAGCCATAAGCCATCCAAGGGGTGGGGTGGGGGGTGTTCATCGTGTCAAAAAAGGTGCGCTGAACCACATCATGCCCCACACCGGCGCGTGCGTTCCCATGGCGCTCTGTCATGGCGAAACCTTATTTCACATTAAGAAATTTCTGCATGTTGCGGAGCCGAAAAATTTCTCAATACAAGATATTGAATTCCGTATTGTGGAATTAAAAATACAAGATATTGATTTGTATTGAAAAAATCTTTTGTCTTATATAAGACATAAGACGTTTTTGACTCTTATACAAGACCTACAATTAACCCAACGGCACCGCTTTTGCTACAGCCTACAGCGGTACCCGACCCGAGTCCTTTGTTGTCACCTCACCAGGAGTGTTCACATGCCTTCTTCCATCACCCAGCAATTGAGCCGCCAGCAGCAGATCGAAGCCCTTGAAAAAGATTGGGCCAACAACCCCCGTTGGAAAGGCGTGAAGCGTGGTTACACCGCCGCTGACGTGGTCCGCCTGCGCGGCAGCCTGCAGCCCGAGTACACCCTGGCCCAGCGCGGTGCTGAAAAGCTGTGGGACAAAATCAACGGCGGTGCCAAAAAAGGCTACGTCAACGCCTTTGGCGCCATCACCGCTGGCCAGGCCATGCAACAGGCCAAAGCCGGTCTGGAAGCCGTGTACCTGTCGGGCTGGCAGGTGGCCGCCGATGGCAACACCAGTGAAACCATGTACCCCGACCAGTCGTTGTACGCCTACGACTCGGTGCCCACCATGGTTCGCCGCATCAACAACACCTTCAAACGTGCCGACGAAATCCAGTGGGGCCGTGGCATCGAACCCGGTTCACCAGAGTTCATCGACTACTTCCTGCCCATCGTGGCCGATGCCGAAGCGGGTTTTGGTGGTGTGCTGAACGCCTTCGAACTGATGAAGAACATGATCGCTTCGGGTGCTGCTGGCGTGCACTTTGAAGACCAGTTGGCCGCGGTGAAAAAATGCGGTCACATGGGTGGCAAGGTCTTGGTGCCCACCCAAGAGGCTTGCGAAAAGCTGATCGCCGCGCGTTTTGCCGCCGACGTGATGGGCGTGCCCACCATCGTGTTGGCCCGCACCGACGCCGAAGCCGCCAACCTGATCACCTCCGACCACGACGCCAACGACAAACCGTTCCTGACCGGTGAGCGCACCCAGGAAGGTTTCTACCGTGTGAAGAACGGTCTGGAGCAAGCCATCAGCCGTGGTGTGGCCTACGCCCCCTACGCCGACCTGGTGTGGTGTGAAACCGGTGTGCCCGATATCGGCTTTGCCCGCGAATTCGCGCAGGCTGTGCACGCCGCTTGCCCTGGCAAGTTGCTGTCCTACAACTGCTCGCCCTCGTTCAACTGGAAAAAGAACCTCAACGACAGCCAGATCGCGACCTTCCAAGAAGACCTGTCCGCGTTGGGCTACAAGTACCAGTTCATCACCCTGGCCGGTATCCACAGCAACTGGTACAACACCTTCAAGTTCGCTCACGCCTACGCCCGTGGCGAAGGTATGCGCCACTACGTGGAAATGATTCAAGAACCCGAATTCGCTGCCCGCGACCTGGGTTACACCTTTGTGTCGCACCAGCAAGAGGTGGGTGCCGGTTACTTCGACGACGTGACCACCGTGATCCAAGGCGGTTCCTCCAGCGTGAAGGCCCTGACCGGCTCCACCGAAGAAGAGCAGTTCCACTGATCCCCAAGAACCCCCGGCACAGGGGGCTGAGGAGACTGTCTGCAACCGCCCGTGAGGGCGGTTGTTTTTTTGTGCGCCTTGGCCGGGGCAGGGTCAAGGTCGGTGTCGGATGGCTTGAACCAAAGCTTCAATGACGTCGACCTCCAGCCCTTGGAACAGGTGGTGCCCGGCGTGGCAAGGATTGCCTTGGTTAGAGCCCCCTTCAAATGCCACAACCGTCACCCGGGGGGCTTGTGTCAATGCGGCCTTGAGAGGCTCCACACCCTCAAAGGGTGTCACGTAACAACCATCTCGCTTGTGGTGCATCAGCACCACGGGGACGCGAATGGTGTTCACCGAGGTTCGGTATACCGGGCTCCCGGCCCTGGCTGACACGCCTTCTTTGGTCAAAGTCGATAACAAGACCACACCATCGGGACCTTGGGCCCCAGCCATAGCCGCGCCATGGGCTGCGGACAAAGCCCCATTGCTGATGCCGACCAGCCATACGGGGGCATTCGAGAGCCCCTTCAGGTGGGTCACCACCGCAGCGAGGTCTTGCGCATGTTCAGCGGTGTGTCGGAAATGGTCCAAGGTCCGTTTGTCAGAAGGGCTGTCCATCACCAAGGCGTTGACCTGCAGTGCATTCAAGCGTCCCAAGCTGTTGGTCAGGAAGTTGGTGTCGTCCATGCTCCCGTTCGGGTAAATGCCAACCTTGCCATACCCTCCGGTTAACAGCACCACCGAGGCCACAGCTGTGGCTGGGCTAGGGGTGTAGAGCACCCTGACTTTGACACCTGGTCGGGTAGGCAAGTCATGGACGGTTGGTTGCGCCCAGCTGGATGTCAGGCTCCACAGTGCCATTGACAAAAGCAGCGCCTTGTTTGGTCTCATGCGGATTTCGGATGGTGGTGCATAGCGGGTAGTATGGTCCCAAACAACACCCCTGTGCTTGCCAACCGGGTATTGAAGTCTCGGAGGTTCGGTGGTAACTTCTAAACGGGTCGTCAATCCGACCCGTTTGCAACAAACGCTCTGAACTCCATTAAGGGAATTAGCGATTGGAAATCGGTCTTTACCCTGCTGTTTTTTTCACCGTCGCCATGATGGTCACGGCGGGCTATTTTTTGCTGGGCGGGTTGCCCCTGCTCGTTTTGCAGCACGACACCCCCTTGGACGCCCGATTTGTGCGGGGTTTTTTCAGGGTGTATTGCAAGGCGGCGATGTACTCGGCCACGGGGGCCACCGTCGGTTACGCCCTGTGGGGGCGTGTGCCGTTCGCAATGGGTGCTTTGTTGTTGGCCCTGCTGGCGGTGGCCATCAAGCGCACCTGGTTGCCGGCCATGCAGGGGCTGGAGCCCCGCATGCTGGCCCAAGACGCCACTGCGGTTGGGGCGTTTCGCCGGTTGCACTTGTCACTGCTGTCGCTGAACCTGGTGCAGCTGGTGCTGATCGTGTGGGGTGTGACCCGAATCTCGTTTTGAACCGGCGGTTGGGGGCTCAGAGCGCCGGCGGCCAACCGCCCAACGCCTGGATCCCCAGGCTTTTCAGCCACAGGTCGTGCCCATCCGACATGCGGTGGGGCAAGAGTTTGTTCAACAAGGTGGCGCCAGTGCCGTGTTGGGTTTCTTCGGTCAATACCCGGCAGCCACCGGCCCGTGGTTCGATCAACCAGGCGTGGTAAGCGTCCACCCCGAACCCTTGGGCGTTCCAGGCCAACCGGGTGTGGGGCACGCACTCTTGCACCTCTGAGGTAATGGACACGCCAAACGTCTGCCAGTTGAAGCGCACGCCCAACGCAAGGTCGCACCAAGGCTGGCCGACCATGTGCAGGTCGCGCGCGTTGTCGTACCAGTTGGGCCACAAGGGCGCGCGCACCAACCACGCCCATACCCGTTCGGCTGGTGCGGCGATGGTCCGCTCGTTGACCACGTGCACCGAGGTGTTGTCGGGCCGGTAGTGTTGGGGCCAAACGATGGCCGCAACCGGTGGGGGTGTGTCGTGTTCCATGTCAGTTGGTGGGGGGTGGTGTGTGCGCCAGATGGGCGGGGGGCGACCAGTCCATGAACCGGTCCAGGGGCAGGGCGCGGGCGTAGTACCAACCTTGGCCCAGGTCGCAACCGGCCTGTTGCAGCAGGCGCACGGTATCGGCGTCTTCGATGCCCTCGGCTAGCACCTTCAGGCCAAAGTCGTGTGCCAAGTCGATGGACGATTGCACAATGGCCCGGTCCTGGGCGTTGTGTGGCATGCCGCTCACAAACGACTTGTCGATCTTCAGTTCTTGGGCGGGCAGTTGTTTGACATAGGTGAGCGACGAAAAGCCCGCACCGTAGTCATCGATGGACAGGTGCAAACCCATGTCCACGATCTGCCGCATCACACCAATGGCCTTGTCGGGGGCGTTGAGCATGACACTTTCGGTCAACTCCACCACCACCAAACCAGGGGCCAAACCGTTGTGCTGCAGCCCCAGGCGCAGGGCCTCGACCACCTGGGGGTCGTGCAGCACATCGGCGGACAGGTTGATGGCCACGGTCACCCCGGGCAGCCGTGTTTGCCAGGCCGCACAATCGCGCATGGCCCGCTCGATGGTCCAGAGCGAAAACCGGTGCAACAGGCCAGTGGACTCGATGATGGGGATGAACTCGTCCGGGGGGATGAACCCCTCTTCGGGATCGTTCCATCGGACCAGCGCCTCGGCGCCCACCAAGCGGCCGGTGCGCAGGTCCACCTGCGGTTGGTAGTGCAGGGCCAGTTGGTCGTTGTCGATGGCCACGCGCACTTTTTCGTAACGCCGGTTGCGCTTCACAAAATAGCCATCGAGCTCCTGGTCGTAAAACCGGCAACGCAGCCGGTGTGTCACCGCGTACAGCAAGGCCTGCTCGGAGCGGCGCAGCACGTCCGCAGGGTCCAGGTTGGCCCCAAGCGGCTCTATCGCCACACCACAGGCCCATTCCTCATGTACCGACAGGTCGCTGGACAGGCCACCAGGCGGCAGGCCATCCAGGGCCATGGCGGCCAAG